>JALYQN010000053.1 GCA_030855835.1 Actinomycetota bacterium
CGAACTCGTCGCCCCACATCTGCTTCTCCAGCGGGACCGAAACGGTGCCGCCGTCGGACAGCCTCGCCCAGTAGCCCCGCAGGTCGTCGCCGTCGTCCCCGCTCAGGCTCACCGCGAAGTTGTTCCCGGGCTGGTGGTCGGTTCCGGGCGGGTTGTCGGCGGCCATGAACGCAAACCCGCTGTCGGTCTCGAGCATGGCGTGCATGATCTTGTCGGCGTGTGGGGCGTCCTGGTCGCCGTACTCGCCGAAGGTGCTCAGAACCAGGGTGCCGCCGAACACGCTCTCGTAGAACTCCATGGCCTGTCGGGCGTTTCCGGCGAAGGTGAGGTACGGGTTGAGCCGGGAGGTCATGCTGTGCTCCCTCCGAGAGAAGGTCGTCTGGCCCTGCAGGGTAGCCAGGCTGCGGCCATCCCGCCGAGTGGCCACGGCTGCGCAGACCAGGTTCATCGCGCGCGGGCGGTGGTCGCGAGGCCGACTGCTGACTGGAGCCAGCAATCCGCTCGATGACATCCCGCTCTGGAAGGCATCAGATTCGTGCCGGGCGGTGGAGCGATCCTGCGCCGTTGCTCCACCCGACCGGGGCCTGCGCGGAGCGCAACGCAGCGGCCTCTATCTCGCAGGCAGCGCGCAGCAGGCTCAGCTCCTCGGCGTGCTGCCCGGCCGCATGCAGGAGGCCATCACCCAGCTGGGCCGCGGAGGCAACGATCACCTGCGCACGAGAGCGAGGACCGTCGAGCCGGGCGTCATTACCCGCTCGGTCTGGCTGCGCCTCCAGCACCCGCAGCTCACCGTCGACGACGTGCGCCGCGAGCTCGAGCCGGGCCAGCAGCGACGGCACGTCCCCCACCGGTGTCTGGACCAATTGCGCCGCGGCCAGCGCGCGTCGGACACCCGTGAGCGCGCGCGCCATGTCGCGGCGCACTCGCGCCACCTGTGAGGCCGGGCCGACGCCGTACGCGCGTGCCACGAGCATGGCCCGGTCACCTGTGGTGGCAATCCTGCGCAGCGCGGCGCGAAGCGCGCGGCGGATCAGCAGCCACAGCGCGAACCAGCCCACGACAAGGACGGCCAGGACAACAAGGAGCGTCTCCACGCCCGGGAGCCTACGCTGCCTTGCCGGCCCGGGGGGTCAGGCGGAGTCGTCCGGGTCCATCACCCAGCAGTCGCTGGCAGAAGCGCGGAAGCCCTGTTCACCAGCGCGGGTGGATGGCCTCGCGCAGGTGTTCGTCGTAGATCCGGTGCACGCCGTCGTCGAAGGAGTCGCCGAGCGGTGCCACCCGGCCGGCCGCGGCGTTGGAACGGACCTGGTCGACGTTTCGCGCGCCGGGTATGACGCTCGAGACCTCGGGGTGCTGCCACAGCCAGGCGATCGCGGCCTGGGCCGAGGTGACACCGTCCGGCGCCTCGCCGTCCACGAGCTCACCGAACTTCTCCGCGGCGGCGACACCGGTGCTGAAGTCCACCCCGGAGAAGGTCTCCCCGACGTCGAAGGCACTGCCGTCCCGATTGAAGGTGCGGTGGTCGTCGTGGGCGAAGGTGGTGCTGGCGTCGTACTTGCCCGACAGCAGACCCGAGGCCAGCGGGACCCGCACGATGATGCCGACACCTGCCTCGGCAGCTGCCGGGAGGACCCGCTCGAGGGGCTTGAGTCGCATTGCGTTCACGATGATCTGCACGGTCGCGACGTGCGGGCGGGCGATCGCGGCCAGGGCCTCTTCCACCTTCTCGACACTGACGCCGTAGTTCGCAATGGTCCCGTCCTCGACAAGTGTGTCCAGCGCGTCATACACCGCGTCGTCTGAGTAGACAGGGGTGGGCGGGCAGTGCAGCTGCACCAGGTCGAGCGTGTCGACACCGAGGTTGCTCCGCGAACGGTCGGTCCACGCACGGAAGTTGCTCAGCGAGTAGTTCTCGGGCACCTGGTCCACCCGCCGGCCCATCTTGGTGGCCACGGTGATGTCGCCGGCTGAGCCGGCGCCGCGCTCGCGCAGGAACTTGCCGATCAGCTGCTCGCTACGCCCGTCACCATAGGCATCGGCGGTGTCGAAGAAGGTGACGCCTTCCTGGACGGCGGCGTCGAAGACGGCGAGCCCATCATCGTCGGGTACGTCACCCCACTCGCCGCCGAGCTGCCAGGTGCCCAGCCCCACCACCGACACCGATCGACCCGTCCGCCCCAGCACGCGCTGCTCCATCTCGATGCACCTCTCGATCAGTGGCTTCGCTCACGCGACGCGGACCCGCGACCGGCGCGCCCTCGAGCGGTCGGGGGCAGGAAGCGCGCACCAGGGTACGACCCTTGCGCAGGTCAGTCACCCAGCGAGCGGCAGGGGCGGTTCTGCAGGTCCTGGACGTAGTCGTCCGGAGCGCCGGCAGCGACCGCCGCCTCCACCAGCACGCCGACGTGGCTGGCCGACGGGAGCCCGCCCTCGTAGGCGTCCAACACGTACAGCCACGCCATCCGGTCCCCCTCGAGCGTCGCGACCCGCACCCGGGTCTTGCGGTACAGCTCGATCTCCAGGCCCTCCCAGGCGTCCAGGTTGGCCGCGTCCTCGTCGGTGACGTCGTACAGGGCGACGAAGACCTGGCTCGGCGGGACGCTGCTCGGGTCCTCGACGACGGTGCAGAGCGCCCCGTCCCACCCGCGGTCCTTGCCGGCGAACGTCAGCCGCCAGCCGATCAGCCAGCCGGTCCCGCGCAGCGGTGAGTGCGGGCAGCGTTCGGCCATCCGGGCCGGGTCCATGTTGGAGCCGTAGGCGGCGTACAGCACGGCCGCCGAGCGTAGTCGCCAAGGCCCGGCCCGTGACCCCGGGTCTGCATCGGCGATGATGACCAGCGTGACGCGGGTGGCGATCCTGGGGGGCGGGCCCGGTGGTTACGAGGCAGCCTTGGTGGCGGCCCAGCACGATGCCGACGTGACCGTCGTGGATCGTGACGGCATCGGCGGTGCAGCGGTGCTCACCGACTGCGTCCCGAGCAAGACGCTGGTCGCGACGGCGGCGCTGATGATCGCGGTGGAGGAGGCGGCCGAGCTCGGCGTGCGGGCCGCGAGCGAGGTCCGCGCTGACCTGGAGGTCGTCAACCGGCGGGTCACCCGACTCGCGCAGGCGCAGTCCGGTGACGTCGCGCGGCGGCTTGCCGCCGAAGGCGTACACGTGCTGTCCGGTTCCGGCCGGCTCGACGGCCCCGAGGCACTCCTGGTCGAGG
>JALYQN010000057.1 GCA_030855835.1 Actinomycetota bacterium
GGTCAACGACGTCTCCGGGGGGCTGGCCGACCCGGACATGCTACCCGCGGTCGCTGCGGCGCAGGTCCCTTACGTGGCCATGCACTGGCGCCGGCATTCCGCCGACATGCAGGCGTTCGCGACGTACGACGATGTGCTCACCGACGTGTGCGACGAGCTGCGAGACAGGGTGGAGGCGGCCCACCGGGCCGGGGTGTCGCCGGACCGGCTGGTGGTCGACCCGGGGTTCGGCTTCGCGAAGACGCCCGAGCACAACTGGCGGCTGCTGGCCAGGCTCGAGGCGCTGCACGACCTCGGTCAGCCGATACTGGTCGGTACCGGGCGCAAGAGCTTCCTCGGTTCGGAGCGGCCCCCGTCGGAGCGCGACGACGCCACCGTCGCCACCACGACACTCGCAGCCGCGGCCGGCGCCTGGTGCGTCCGGGTACACGAGGCGCGCGGCAACGCGGACGCCGTCCGAGTGGTGGCCAGGACCGCCGCAGCGCAGGCGAACGCGTGAGCGGCGACCGGATCCGGATCGCCGGGCTGGAGGCCTACGGTCACCACGGCGTGCTCGACCATGAGCGTCGAGACGGACAGCGGTTCGTCGTTGACCTGGACCTGTGGCTGGACCTGGGTCCGGCTGGAACCACCGACGACTTGTCGCGTACTGTCGACTATGGCCAGTTGACCCAGCGGGTGCACGACGCGGTGGCGTCTGCCCCGGTGAACTTGATCGAGACACTTGCGCAACGCATCGCGGACCTCTGCCTGGAGCAGGCCTGGGTCCACCGGGTGACCGTGACGGTGCACAAGCCGCAGGCACCTGTCCCGGTGACCGTGACCGACGTCGCCGTCACGCTAGAGCGGAGCCGACCGTGACCGAGACGCCGAACCCGTACATCGTCGACGCCGACACGATGACCGGAGAGATGCGTCCAATCCGCCGGGTCGTGCTGTGCCTCGGGTCCAACCTCGGCGAGCGGCAGCAGAATCTCCAGGGCGGGGTGTCCGCCCTCGTTGACACCCCGGACGTGGTGATCGTGGACGCGTCGCCGGTGTACGAGTCGCCGCCGGTGGGTGGTCCGCCGGGCGCCGGTGACTTCCTGAACGTCGTCCTCGGCGCCGACACCACGCTCGACCCGCACACCTTGCTCGACCGTTGCCTGGCCATCGAGGACGCGTACGGTCGCGAGCGCGGTGAACGCGGCGCGCCCCGAACCCTCGACGTCGACCTGATCATCGTCGGGGACCAGAGGATCGCCGACGCCGCCCTGGTCCTTCCCCACCCCCGGGCGCACGAGCGCGTCTTCGTGCTACAGCCCTGGCACGACATCGACCCCGAGGCATACCTCCCCGGCCGCGGCTGGGTCGTGGACCTGCTCGCGGACCTTGCGAGCGGGACGGACGCGCCCGTGATCGCCCGGCGCGACGACCGCTCCGTCACCATCGACTGAGCGCGCCTCCCGAAGCGCACTGGTGAGCGACCCTGACCCGGCCCCCGGCCGGCTGCGGCAGACGTCGGCGGCCACCCTCGCCGTGGGAGCCCTGCTCGGCGGCCTGCTCGGTGGCCTGGTGCCGCCCCTGGTCGAGCGCCTCGGCGGGATCGCGCCGACGGTGCCGTGGTCGAGCGTCTTCGCGCTGGTGTTCTGGGCGGCGGTCCTGCTCGGAATCGCTGTGACCACCGGGCGGACGCTGCACCGGCGGCGCGAGCGGATCGACCACCAGCGCGCGGTCAACCTGCTCGTGCTGGGCAAGGCCTCGGCGCTGGCCGGCGCCGTGGTGGCCGGTGGTTACGCCGCGTTCGGCCTGACGTTCGCCGGTCAGACCGACGTCGCGCTGCCGCGGGAGCGGCTTGTGCACGGGCTGGTCGCCGCCGCGGCCGCCGCGGCAGTCATGGTGGGTGGGCTGATGCTGGAGCGGGCCTGCCGGGTGCCCGACGCCGACGACCATGGAAAGGACAGCGACGCGCCCGACACCTGACGCAAGGGACACGACGGACGCAAGGGCGCAGCGATGTCACCCGGTGACCGGGCTTGCGGTGCGCCCGGGGCGAGGCTGGGTCCCGGTCAGGCGTGGACGGGGCCGGCGACGTCGACGTCGACCATTCCCGGTTCGACGCCGCGGTCGTCGGCCTCGACCGAGCGCCGCAGGGCCGAGTGCAGCGTCGACGGGGTCAGCACGCCGCAGAACCGTGACCCTTCGAGCACCGCCACCCATCCGGCGTCGTGCTGCAGCATCGTGGCCAGCGCGCCCTTGAGGGACGAGTCCCGCGGGACCCAGGCATCCATGCGGTGCCCGCGCTCGGTCACCCGCCCGCTGCCGGCGGCCTCGTCGACGCTCAACCAGCCGCGCAGGTCACCATCAGGGTTGGTGACCACCGCCCAGCGAGCCTCCTCCCGGCTGAGCACCGCGCGCGCGTCGGCCAGGCTGTCGTCGTTGCGTACCACCGGCGGGTGGTCGAGGTCGGCGTCGTCGATCCGGGTGACGGCCAGCCGACGCAGCCCCCGGTCGGCCCCCACGAAGTCGGCGACGAAGTCGTCGGCGGGGGCGCCCAGCACCCGCGCGGGACTGTCGTACTGGGCCAGCCGGCCGCCCGGTTCGAATACCCCCACCCGGTTGCCGAGGCGTACGGCCTCCTCGATGTCGTGGGTGACGAACATGACCGTGGTGCCGAGCCGTTTCTGCAGCGCGACGAACTCGTCCTGCAGCCGCATCCGCACCACCGGGTCCACCGCGCCGAACGGCTCGTCCATCAACAGCACCGGCGGGTCGGCCACCAGCGCCCGCGCCACGCCGACTCGCTGCTGCTGGCCGCCGGACAGCTGCGCCGGGTAGCGCTCGCCGTACTGTGCCGGTTCGAGCCCCACCACGCTCAGCAGCTCGTCGACCCGGTCGGTCGTGCGCTTCCTGTCCCAGCCGAGCAGCGAGGCGACGGTGGCGACGTTCGTCCGTACGGTCTGATGCGGGAACAGGCCAACCTGCTGGATCACGTAGCCGATCCGCCGCCGCAGCGCGACCGGGTCGACGCCGGTGACGTCCTCGCCGTCGAGCGTGATCGTGCCGCTGGTCGGCTCGATCAGCCGGTTGACCATCTTGAGCGTTGTGGACTTGCCGCACCCGGACGGGCCGACCAAAGTCACCAGTGCCCCGCGCTCGACGTCGAGGTCGAGCTGCTGCACGGCGACCGTGCCGTCGGCGTAGGTCTTGCCCACGTGCTCCAGCCGGATCATCGGATCCTGGGTAGCGTCGGTCGCGTGAGCGCCCTCGCGAGTCATGCCGCGACCCTAGCCGCGGCGCCCGCCATCGACACCTCGCGAGACTGCTACACCTTCCCGGCCAACAACTGGTTCTGCCCCGGTTACCTGTCGGATTACCAGAGCGAGATCACCACCGCACTCATCGAGCACATCCGGCTGACCGGGCTGACAATCCTCATCGGGGTGGCGGTCGCGATCCCGCTGGCGGTGCTGGCGCGGCGCAGCTCGACGCTGGAGTCATTGCTGCTCGGCACCAGCACGATCATCTACACGGTGCCGTCGCTGGCGATGTTCTCCCTGCTGGTGCCGTTCACCGGTCTCACCGGGACCACCGTCGTGATCGGGCTGGTGCTGTACTCGCTGACGATCCTCGTACGCAACACCTTGGCGGGGCTGAGGGCGGTGCCTGACGACGTCCGGGAGTCGGCTCGCGGGCTCGGGTACGGGCCGGCCAGGCTGTTGCTGCGTATCGAGCTCCCGCTGGCGATCCCCGTGATCATGGCGGGGGTACGGGTGGCCACGGTGTCCACCGTCGCGCTGGTGACGATCGGCTACATCGTGGGCTTCGGTGGGTTGGGCCAGCTCATCGCGGTCGGGGTCGACACCGACTTCAAGGCGCAGGTGACAGTCGCGAGCATCCTGTGCGTGGCGCTGGCGGTTGCCCTGGACGTCGTGCTTCTCGGCACCCAGCGGGCGCTCACCCCGTGGACCCGGGCCAGGGCGTGACCCGGTGACGATCGATCAGTTGTGGGCCTACTTCGCCGAGGCGGACAACTGGCAGGGCGCGCAAGGGATCCTCACCTACCTGGCCCAGCAGCTGTTGCTGAGCCTGACCAGCATCGCCGTCGCGGCCCTGATCGGCCTGCCGATCGCGCTGTGGCTGGGCCATCTCGGCAAGGGCGGCTTCCTGGCCATCAACATCTCCAACGTCGGCCGGGCCGTGCCGACGTACGCCGTGCTTGCGATGCTGGCTCTCCGGGAGGGTGGCAGCGAAGAGCTCGGACCCTACGGTCGGGCCGGCCTGGCCACGCTGATCGCGCTTACGCTGTTCGCGCTGCCCCCGATCATCACCAACGCCTACGTCGGGATGCGCCAGGTCGATCGCGAGGTGGTCGAGGCCGCGCAGGGCATGGGGATGCGGGGATCGGAGGTGTTCCGGCGGGTCGAGCTGCCGCTGGCCCGCCCGCTGGTGCTGACCGGGCTGCGGTTGGCCCTGGTGCAGGTCTGGGCGACCGCGACCATCGCCGCGCTGGTGGCCGGTCCGGGGCTCGGAAACATCATCACCGAGGGTTTCGCGACCAACGACACTGCTCAGGTCGTGGCGGGTGCCCTGCTGGTCGCGGTCATCGCGGTCGTCCTGGAGGGCGGTTTCGCCGTGGCCGAACGGATGGCAGACCCGCTTCGGTCGGCGCGCCGAGCCGCCCGCCAGGTCACGGTCGCGCAACAGCGGCCCAGCGGCCTTGCAGGCCCCATCGGCAGGTGATCTGCTTGCCGGTGGGGCGCTCTTCGGTGCCCCACCGGACACGCGCGGATCCCACATTCCGCGGGACACAGAAGGTGGTGCACTCAGATGCACATTCGTACTCGCCTGCTCTCCGTCACTGCGGCCGCTGGCGCACTTCTCGTCGCAACGGCCTGCGGCGACGACCCGCTGTCCGAGTCCGAGTCCGGCTCGGGCAGCAGCAGCGAGGACAAGGGCAGCCTTTCGCTGTCCGGGCAGGACTTCACCGAGATGCAGATCATGGCCGAGCTGTACGGCCAGCTGCTTGAGAGTGCCGGCTATACCGTCGAGTCTCGGCTGGTCGCCACCCGCGACGTCTACCTGGGCGGCCTCGAGGACGGCAGCATCGACGTCGTTCCCGAGTACGCGGGCTCCATCGCCGACGAGCTGAACGCGCGGCAGAACGGTGCGAACGCTGAACCAGCGAGCACGCCGGACATCGAGTCCACGATGGCCAACCTGCGCAAGCTGGCGAGCCAGGTCGGCCTCGAGGCGCTCGAACCGGCCGAGGCGACCGACGAGAACGCGTTCGCCGTCACGGAGGAGTACGCGGGTGACAACTCACTGACCACGTTGACCGATCTCGGTGAGCTCGACACGCCGATCAAGCTCGCCGCCGCGGAGGACTGCTCCGAGCGACCTGACTGCGCGATCGGTCTGGAGAAGGTCTACGACATCGAGATCGACCCGCCAGTGCTTCCGCTTGGCTTCGGCACCCAGGAGACCAAGAACGCACTGCTCGACGATGAGGTGCAGCTGGGCCAGTCCGGGACCTCCGACGGCACCCTCGAGGAGCTCGGGCTGGTGCTGTTG
>JALYQN010000076.1 GCA_030855835.1 Actinomycetota bacterium
ACACCGAACCGCTGCACCGCCACCTCCGGCGCCGGTCGGGCCAGCGCCCGCTCGTACTCGGCGCGGTCGTTGACCCCCCGCACCGACTCCAGCGCCGGGTCGGCGGCCGCCAGCCGCGGCTCGGCCAGGAGATCCTCGTCGTGCAGCCGGAGCACCCGGCACCGGTCGAACAGGAAGGCCGGCTTGAGCTGGCCCCCGGCGAGCAGCACATCGACGTCGGCGGCCAGCGACGGCCGATAGGCGGCGGCCAGCGGCTGGCGGAAGCCGCCGGCCATGGGGAGCACCACGTCGTACGCATCGTCCATCGCCTCGACCACCCGGCGCACGAACGCGGTGTGCAGGAACGGCAGGTCCGTGGAGCAGCAGAACGCCACGTCCACTCTGTCTTCCAGCGCGTGCAGCCCGACCGACAATCCCTGCAGCGGACCCAGCCCCTCGCGCCTGTCGTCGCACACCAGCACGTCGGCGGGCAGGTCCGGCAGCTCCTGTCCGGGCGCGCGGACCACGACGACCGGGCCCGCGGTCCCCCGCGCGACCACCCCGACGGTGCGGCGGAGCAAGGTGGAGCCGTGCCAGGCCAGTGCAGCCTTGGGGGTGCCCATCCTTGACGACCGGCCCCCCGCCAGCACGACAGCCGCGGCACGCATCACCTGGCCGACTGTAATCGGCGGCACCGCAGGGTCCGAGCTCCCGGGCACCTGGCACTCGGCGCCGAGCGCGCGCTGAGGCGCCGCGAGGTCGGTCGGTCCGTGGATGGGTCGACTCGCGGTGATCGGCTCGCCGGGTCAGTGCTGGCGGCGACCCTTGCGGGCGGCCTGCTTGGCCTTGACCTGCTCCACGCCGCGCTTGACCTTGGCCTGGTTCTCCGGCTTGCGGGCCTCGTCCATCACCTTCTTGGCGATCCCGGCCTTGGCGAACTTGCTGAAGATGCCCATGTGTCCATCCCTCTCGTCTGCCCCGTTCGTCCAAGGTTAGCCGGGTCGCCGCAGCAGCAGCGGGTAGGCGACGGCGCGGACCGATCTTCCGACCTGTGGGCTGCCATGGCCACCAACCAGTCGCACCATCGGGTACACCGCGACAGAGCGGCGGTCAGGAGCCGCCGCCGCCATCGAAGCCACCGCCACCGCCATCGAAGCCGCCACCGCCATCGAAGCCGCCACCTGCGCCGGGACCAGCCGACGCGGCCAGGAACGTCGCCGCCGGTGCGAACGCCCAGGCCATCGCAGCGGCATCGTGAAAGTACCCCTGGCAGTACGGGTGGTAGGCAGCGCCCGCCTCCCAGTACGGGACCATCCGTGAGCCGATCTTCACCTTGCGAACCTCGGGTGACTCGCGGTTGGCCACGCGGGCGGCGTCCTGCGCGCAGGCCGGAACAATGACCGTGCCACGGGCGGCCGGCCGGTTCCACATCACGTCGGTGACCGACGGACCATGCTGCGGATTGAAGAAGCACGGCACCCGGAGCTCCGGCAGCGGTCTGCCCGCGACTCTGGCCTGCACGCAGACCATCGCGAAGCGGCCCGACGACAGGGTGTCGGTGATCTTGCTGATCTCGTCCGCGCTCTGAATGCGGGAAACCGTGCGCTGCGCGGATTCGTAGGAATCGAGCGCTGACTGGTAATCGACCCTGGTTGCCTCGTCCAGTTCACGCCCCTCGACCTCCCGGTCGAGGCGCTGCAGCTGCTCTCCGAGTAGGGTCACGTCCTCGTTGGCCAGCCGCCGTACGCCTTCAAGTTCCTCCTGCGCCTCGCGACGCAGCACGACGCGCTGCCTCCACCGCTTCGCCATGACGCCGCCGCCGCCTGCGACCAGCGCGATGAGGACCCACTCCATGGCTCTCCCTCCAGCGCGGGCCAGGTCACTGAGGGTTCACCTGATGAGCGGACACGTCAAGCAGTCGGCACAGGAGTCAGCCACGGGGCTCAGTCGACTAACGGCCCAGGAGGCAACCGTGCCAGCACCATCCCTGCCAGCACCATCCCTGCCAGCACCACCGCCACCCCGTGCCCAAGCTGCTCTCCACGGACGCTGCCCGGCTCCGGTGCCACGATGGACGTAGTGCGCACCCGGGCCTCGATTCTCCCGCCCTGGGGTCTCGGGGCACCATCAGGAGACAGCGGCCGCCAACGGTCCAACCGCGAGCCTGATGTTGTCCATGCGTCCCACGAACTGCTCCCTCGTTCCAATCCCGTTGTTTCGCGGCTGGGTCCCGATCAGCAGCGGGTCATAACCCACGATCGAGCCGAGGTCGTTGTCGGGACGAGACACGGTGAACCCGTCGATGGTCAGACTGACCGTCTGCGCGGAAGGGTCGCGCGAGCACGTAATGGTGTGCCACTGCCCATCGTCGATCGTGGTCAACCGACCGTCGCCCTGGACGAAGCCGGACCCGCCGCTGCCATCGTGCATCGCGCAGAACGCCGCCGCCGTGTCTGGGCTGGTCCGCCACAGCTGGAGCTTGTAGTCGCCGCCAGGCGTGTCCTTGTCGCCGTGCCGGACGACGGCCATCCCCCGATGCTCCCAGACGGCGCCGGGAAGCACGCGGACCGCGGCACCGTAGCTGAACGGTTCCGATCCCGGGTTCAACGACGGGTGAGACTTCACCCGGATGCGGTCCCGCGGGACGCCGGGATGGAAGCGGTACGCACCCCCGACCCGGCTCACGTTGCTCAGCAGCCTCCCGTCGTTGCCGAGCGCGGACGAGTCGACCGCGATGCGGCCGGAGTCCTCGGCGGCGCGGAACAGCACCCGCGGCGTGGCGCCGGTGGGGGCGGAGGCCAGGGCGGGAGTGGTGCCCAGGATCAGGGCAACCGGAATGGCCGCCAACAAGAGTCGTTTCGCCATGGTTACAGCGTGCAGCATCTCAGGCGGGGCAGGTAGGC
>JALYQN010000082.1 GCA_030855835.1 Actinomycetota bacterium
ACTCCTGACCGAGACCATTCACCAGATCGGCGCCCGGGCCGAACGCCGCGTGGACCGCGAGCTGCTCGACGACCTGAAGCGCGTCGGCGGCAAGCAGACCCTCCTCTTTGACCTCGCCGGGGCCGCCCTCGATCACCCCGACGGGATCGTGCGCGAGGTCGTCTTCCCGGTCGTCGGCGAACAGACCTTGCGCGATCTGGTCCAGGAGGCCAAGGCCACGGGACCGACCTATCGGGTCACCTTGCGCACCGTGATCCGCAACTCCTACAAGGGCCATTACCGGCGGATGGTGCCGCAGATCCTCAAGGCACTGGATTTCCGCTCGAACAACCGGCGCCATCGCCCGGTGATCCAGGCCCTCGACCTCCTGAAACGGTACGCCGACACCAGGCTGCACACTTACGCCCCTGAGGAAGAGGTGCCGATCGACGGAGTGGCACGCGGGCTCTGGCGGGAGGCGGTCGTCGAGAAGGACGCCGAGGGACGGTCGCGCGTCAACCGGATCACCTACGAGATCTGTGCCCTGGAGGCGCTCCGCGACAGGCTGCGGTGCAAGGAGGTCTGGGTGGTCGGTGCCAATCGCTACCGGAACCCGGACGACGACGTGCCGGCCGATTTCGAGGAGCAACGAACCCCGTACTACCGGGCCCTGAACCTGCCGCTCGAAGCCGATCGCTTCATCGCCGATGTTCAGGCCGAGATGCGCCAGACACTGCACACCCTGGACGCCGGCCTGCCGACGAACGCTCTGGTCCGCATCGGCCTGAAGCGCGCGGGCTGGATCACCGTGACGCCGCTCGACGCGCAACCCGATCCACCCAACCTGACCGCGCTGAAGGCCGAGGTCACCGCGACCTGGCCCATGACCAGCCTGCTCGACATGGTCAAGGAAGCCGATCTGCGGTTGCACTTCACCGAGGCCCTGAAGAGCCCGACCGCTTACGAGACCCTGGATCGATCCGTCCTGCGACCACGGCTCTTGCTCTGCCTGCACGGGATCGGGACCAACGCCGGCTTGCAGCGCATGGCCGGGCTGGAGTCCGGGGTGACCTCCAAGGACCTCGCCTACGTGCGACGGCGCTACCTCAGCGTCGACGCGCTGCGGCGGGCGATCGCCATCGTGACCGACGGCACGCTGCACGCCCGCAACCCGGCCATCTGGGGCGAGGGGACGACGGCTTGCGCGTCCGACTCCAAGCACTTCGGCGCCTGGGACCAGAACCTCACGACGCAGTGGCACGTCCGCTACGGCGGCCGCGGCATCATGATCTACTGGCACGTCGAGCGGAAATCGCTGTGCATCCACTCGCAGCTCAAGTCGCCCTCCTCGTCCGAGGTCGCGTCGATGATCGAGGGGGTGGTCCACCACTGCACCGAGATGGAGGTCGACCGCCAATACGTCGATTCCCACGGCCAGAGCACGGTGGCGTTCGCGTTCTGCCGGCTGCTCGGTTTCCAGCTCTTGCCGCGGCTGAAGGCGATCCATAAGCAGAAGCTGTCCCGGCCGGACGTCGGCCGACCCGACGCCTACCGGAACCTCCGGGCGGTGCTGACGAAGCCGATCCACTGGGAGCTGATCCGCCAGCAGTACGACCAGATGGTCAAGTACGCGACGGCGGTCCGCCTGGGCACGGCCGAGACGGAGGCGATCCTGCGGCGGTTCACGCGCAACAACGTGCAGCACCCGACGTACAAGGCGTTCGCGGAACTCGGCAAGGCGGTCAAGACCGTCTTCCTGTGCCGCTACCTTCACAGCGAGGAACTGCGACGTGAGATCCAGGAAGGGCTGAACGTCATCGAGCAGTGGAACGGCGCCAACGATTTCGTGTTCTTCGCCCGCCGCGGCGAGCTGACCAGCAACCGCCGTGAGGACCACGAGGTCAGCATGCTCGCGTTGCATCTGCTCCAGAACTGCATGATTTACGTCAACACGCTCATGCTCCAGCAGGTGCTGGCGCAACCGCACTGGGGGCAGAAGCTCGAACCCCGCGACCTGAGCGCGCTGACGCCGCTGATCTGGGAGCACGTGAACCCGTACGGCCGCTTCGAACTCGACATGGACGCCAGGCTGCCCCTGCTGTAGTCCAAATGGCCCCTGGTGACACGACTGTTGGGTCTACCCCTTCGAGTGGTGTTTTCGGGGGCGGTTCTCGGTCGCGGCTCATTGGTCGCCCTTGACGATGCGGCGGATGTCCCGTTTCCCGTGGAGGACTCTCAGC
>JALYQN010000086.1 GCA_030855835.1 Actinomycetota bacterium
GACCCGAGGCGGCCCGTCGTCGAGGTCGACGTCGGCCACGTCGTGCGGGCCGCTGGCCGGTTCGTGCACCCGGCCGGCGGCCGGCGCCCCGGCCGTCTCGTCGTCGGCGTCGCGGTCGCGACGGCCGAACCTCACTGCCGCTCCTCGACCACGAACCCGCCCGTCGACCCGTGGCCGCCGAGGCCACGGACCGAGTCGGGCAGGCTGTCGGCCTCCACGAAGGTCGCCGTTTCCACCCGCTGTACCACCAGCTGCGCGACCCGGTCGCCGCGGCGCAGCCGTACCGGCTCGTGCGGGTCGAGGTTGACCAGGCACACCTGGACCTCGCCGCGGTAGCCCGCGTCGATGGTGCCGGGTGCGTTCACGACCGTCAGCCCGGTACGCGCGGCCAGCCCCGAACGCGGGTGCACGAAGCCGGCACAGCCCTCGGGTAGGGCGATCGCGATGCCGGTCGGCACCACCACGCGCTCGCCCGGCTGCAGCACGACGTCCACGGCGGTCATCAGGTCGGCGCCGGCGTCGTGCGGATGCGAGTACGTGGGCAGCGGCACGCCGGCGTCCAGCCGGCGAACCTGGATGGCGACCTCGGTCATTGCTGGCGACCCTAATACCGGGGCACCCGATACTGGGTCGGTGGCGTACGTCGAACGGCTGTGGCCGCCGCCGTCGTGGTGGCTGACCGGGGTCGGCGCGGTGGGATCTGTGGGCCTGGCACTGTCGGTCTCGACCCCCGGCGTGGTGGTCGTGCTGGGCACCGCGCTGACGGCGGTGCTGGTCGGCGGCGGGCTGCTGGCGGCAGGCCACGTACGGGTCGGTGTGTGCGGCGGCGAGCTCGTGGCCGGTCGCGCACACGTGTCGCTCGAACTGTGCGGCGCGGTCGAGGCGCTCGACGCCGAGCAGGCAACCCTGACCCGCGGCGTGCAAGCGGACGCACGGGCGTTCCTGCTGGTGCGGCCGTACCTGCCGCTCGCGGTCCGGGTCGAGCTGGCCGACCCCGCAGACCCCACGCCGTACTGGCTGGTGTCCGCGCGACGGCCGGACCGGGTGGCGCAGGCGGCGCGCGAGGTTCGTAGGGCACGATGACGCCCATGTCGCGCAGGAAGAAGTCTGCCCTGAAGAAGTCTGCCCTGAAGAAGTCCGCCCTGAAGAAGTCCGCCCTGGAGAAGTCCGACAGCCCGATCGAGGACGCCCAGGCCGCCGGCGCCAGGCCCCCGACCAGCCGGAGCGCCCGCCGGCTGTGGAAGGTGTACAGCCGCGCAGCCACGGTGTTGTCCGGGGTGGTGGCGCTGCGGCTGAACCAGACGGTGTGGCAGCTGGCGACCCGCAAGAAGCCGCCCATCGCACCGGAGCATCCCGACGTCGATGCCCGGGAGGCGCTCGTGTGGGCGGTGCTGTCCGGCACGACCACCGAGCTGGTCAAGATCGCCGTCAGCCGCAAGACCGCGCAGTACTGGGTGCGCTCGACCGGCAACCTGCCGCCGGACATGGACCCGATCGACAGCTGAGGCTCAGGCGGCGCAGTCGCGGCAGATCGGGCCACCTCGACCGGCCCTGGCGAGCTGGCTGCGGTGGTGCACCAGGAAGCAGGACGTGCAGGTGAACTCGTCTGACTGTCGGGGCAGCACCTGAACGGCGAGCTCCTCGTGCGACAGGTCGGCGCCGGGGAGCTCGAAGGCCTCCGCCGCCTCGACCTCGTCCTCGTCGACCTTGCCGGAGTTCTTGTCGTGGCGCCGGGACTTCAGCTCCTCGATGCTGTCTTCGTTCTGGTCGTCGTCGGTCTTGCGTGGGGCGTCGTAGTCGGTGGCCATCTCGGTGCCGGTCCCCTCTGTGGTTCACGTCGTGCTTCACGCGGCGCGCTGATTGTGCCGTACTCGCGCGTTCCCCCCTAACACCCCGCCGCGGCGTCTCATTCCGGGGTCACATCCTGCAATCCTCGGACATCTGTGCGTCAGAAGCCGCACCGCTCGACCAGGTCCCGCAACGGCGCCAGCAGACCCGGCGTCGTCGCCAGGACGAGGCGCACTCCGGGCGCCTGCCCGCCCGGGCCGACGACCACGGCACCGGCCTCCTCGGCCACCAGGCCACCGGCGGCCAGGTCCCACGGCTCGAGGCCCTGCTCGACGAAGGCGTCGACGCGGCCCGCGGCGACCGCGCACAGGTCGAG
>JALYQN010000106.1 GCA_030855835.1 Actinomycetota bacterium
ACCATGGCCAACACGTTGAACAACAGCCGCCCCACGGCGTCGGTCGGGTCGTAGACCGACCCACCCAGGTTCAAGCTGACCTGCCGAGTGGTGAGCTCGTCTGCGATGGCCCGGGCGTCGGGCAGGGATCGGGCGAGCCGGTCGAGCTTGGTCACCACGAGCGTGTCGCCGGCACGGCACGCGGCGAGCGCCTCGCGCAGGCCGGGTCCGTGGTCAACGTAGATCCGCTCGGCGGCCACGCCGAGCCGAGCCAGACCGTCACGCTGGGCGCTGAGGTCTTGGGCGTCGGTGGAGCAGCGGGCATACCCGATGAGTAGGGCGCTCATGGCGCAAGGTCGGCTCGGGCGCGATCCCGGCTACCGACGACGGCAGTAGCCGCTGATCGGCAATCTAAGTTGCGCCTGGAGTGCTGGCAACGTATGTTGGAACTCGTGCAGCCGCTGATCATCGACAGCGCATGCAAACACGGCATCGCCGACGACGACATGCTCCACGCCTTCAACCACCCCGTTCGCTACGAGGACCTCGATGACGGATTCGTGATGGTCATCGGACCAACGCGGTCCGCTGAACTTATTGAACTTGGCGTTCTCGACACCGATCGTGGCCCGGTCATCGTGCACGCGATGACCGCACGGAGAAAGTACTTGAGGTGATGACCATGCCCCGCAGCCTGCAGGAGATCCTCGACCACGCCGACGAGCTGGAGCGTCGATTCGCCGAGCACGAGCCCACCGATGTTCGCGATGCTGCGCCACTGCAGGCCATCCGCGATGCAGTGACCGAGCGCGCCGCCACCGAACGCCGCATTGTTGAGACCGTCGCCGCAGCTCGCGACGCCGGCGTGTCATGGTCCGCGATCGGCAGCATGCTCGGCACCTCCGGCGAGGCCGCCCGAAAGCGCTACGGCGGACAACACGCCAGGACCGCCTGAGCTGAACGCGCCAGCCTCCCAAGCCCAGTTGGGGATCCGCTTGCGGTGATGGTCGCGCCTTGGACGCCGCGGCAGGCGATCGCGGGGCATCGGTAGTTGGACGGCTCCGATGTGAGGAAACGAATGACCCGAGGGTCAGCTCGGCGGCACGACAGCGATCAGCTCCGGCAGCAGCCATAGGCTTAGCTGCTCTCCGCGCCGAGGCGGCGGCTGATCGCTTCGCACGTACGCCACTATGCGTGGTCCGCAGTCGAGGGCGACCTCCCAGCGTCCCGGTCCGGGTGTCACCGCGTCCACAGTTGCCACGACAGCATCGGGCCCCGGCGGCCCTACCTCGACGCCGGACGCCCAGACCGCAAGTGTCGCCGGCCCACCCGCCCTGGAGCTAACGGTGGCGAGGGGCTGACCGTGGAGTCGTACGACGCCGTCCGGGTCGATCTCGACGGGCAGCAGGTTTTGGTAGCCGACGATGCGTGCCACGCGCAGGTCGGCGGGTGCCTGGAACACGTGGGTCGGCGTGCCGAGCTGCCTTATGGTGCCGGCGTCGAGCACAACCACCCGGTGGGCGCCGCGTATCGCCTCTTCTGGGTGGTGTGACACGTGCACGACCGTTGTGCTTTCGCCACTGAGCACGTGATCCAGGTCGTCGAGAAAGCTCGCACGGCCGTCGGGGTCGAGGGCAGCCGCGGGTTCGTCCAGCAGCAGCACCGCGGGATCGAGGACCAGTGACCTGGCGAGGTTCACCCGCTGCCGCTCCCCTCCGGACAGCTGGTGCGCCGGTCGGTCGGCGAGGTGAGCGACGCCGAGCCGTTCCAGCGCAGCCGCCGCCCTCGGTCTCCTTGCCGCCCGGGACAGGCCGCGCCAGGCCAGGGGTAGCTCGACGTTTCGGCGCACGCTGACGTTGAGCAGTCCCGGTTGCTGGGTGACGTAGCCGATGGAGCGCCGGGCGGCCATCGGCAGTGTGCTGGTCGGATCCCCGTCCAGCGCGACCGTGCCGCCGGTTGGTGGCTCGAGTCCGGCGAGCAGGCGCAGCAGGGTGGTCTTGCCCGACCCGTTGGGCCCTAGCACCGCCAGCCGCTGTCCCGCGGCGATGGACAGCTCGTCGATCCGTAGCACCTCCCGGCCGCCGCGCAGGTGCCGCAGCCCGCTGACGGTCAGGGTCGCGCCCACGCCGCGCCGCGCTGGTGGACCGACATCAGGACGGCGTTGACGGCGAAGGCGAGCACCAACAGGACCACCGCATAGAACCCGGCGGACGCGAGGTCGCCCCGGCCGACGTTCTCCACGATCGCCGTGGTCATGACCTGGGTACGCCCGTGCAGGTTGCCGCCCACGATGGTCGCCGCCCCGACCTCGGAGACGGCATGACCGAAGCCGGCCATCGCCGCGGCCAGCAACGGCAGCCGGGCCTCGATCCACAGCCGCAGCACCAGCTGGGTGCGGCTGGCACCGAGTGCTCGCAGCTGGTCCGGCAGCTCGGGGGGCAGCAGCTGCAGCGCCGCCATCGTGATCCCGGTGATCAGCGGCGCAGCGATCAGCACCTGCGCGATCACCATGCCCCGCAGGGTGTAGATCAGCTCCAGGTCGCCCAGCGGGCCGCTGCGCCACAACAGCACGGCGACCAGCAGGCCGACCACGACGGTCGGTACCGCCATGCCGGTGTTGACCATCGCGGTCACCAGTCGCCGCCCGGGCAGGCGCGCCAGCGCCAGCAGTGTGCCCAGCGGGATCCCGATCGCCAACGCGATCAGGGTGGCGCTGAGCGATACCGCCGCGGTTCTACCGAGTACCTCCAGCACGGGGTCGGACACGATGGGTGGTCAGGCTGTCGCGTCCGGGACGAACAGCTGCCGGCCGTACTCCTCGACCCCGAAATCGCCGATCAACCGCTGGGTGTCCGGCGTCAGCAGCCAGTCGGTGAACTCGTCGGCGCAGGCCCGGTTCGTTCCATCATGGTTGACCACGATGACGTGGTAGAAGTTCAGCAAGTCCCTGCTGCCCTGCGTGAGCACGTCCAGCTCCAGACCGTCGGTCGCGAGGTAGGTGCCCCGGTCGGACAGCGTGTAGCCCTCCAGCTGGCTGGTGATCGTCAGGGTCTCGCCCATACCCTGCCCGGTCTCCTCGTACCACTCCCCACCCGGGGTGACCCCGGCGGCGTCGAACAGCTCGAGCTCCTTGGTGTTGGTGCCGGACTCGTCGGCGCGGGACACGAACGTCGACCCGGACTGCGCGATCTGGGCCATCGCGTCGACCGCCGACGTCGAACCGGCGACGCCGGCCGGGTCACCGGGCGGGCCGACGATCACGAAGTCGTTGTGCATCACCGCCTCCCGGCGGCTGCCGTCCCCGTCGGCCATGAACTCCTCCTCCGCGTCCGGCGAGTGCGACAACAACACGTCCGCGTTGCCGGCAGAGCCGAGCTCCAGCGCCTCACCGGACCCGACCCCGAGCGCCTGCACGCTGCAGCCGCTGGTCTCCTCGTACGCAGGCACCAGGGTGTCGAGCAGCCCGGAGTCGACCGTGCTGGTCGTGGTCGCCAAGATCATCTCGCCCGATGCCGGCCCACCACTGTCGCCGGTGTCGTCGCTGCCGCATCCCGTCCCAGCCGTCACCAACGCGGCCAGAGCCAGCAGGCCGGCTACCCGCATCATGCCGCGGTCCGCATGGCGCCTGCTTGACTCAGGTCGTAGCCCGGCACGGTGCGCACTCGGCTCCGGAACGGCGTGCTGGCCAGAGTGGTGAGCAGCGGGTCGACAGCACCCAGCCGGTCGGTTCTGATTGCCAGCTCGAACGGCTCGGCCACGACCGGCAGCCAGGTGGCACTGACAAATTCGGCTGCCGCCCGTACCGCCAAGCCCGCGTCCGCGGCGCCGCTGGCCACAGCGATGGCCACCGTGAGGTGCGAGTCGACGGTGACCCCGTGATCCGGCGAAGCCGCCACCCCGGTCTCCCGCAGAAGTCGCTCGAGCAGCAGCCGGGACCCGGCGCCAGGCTGGCGCCAGGCGAGGCGACGTCCCGCGAGGTCGGCCGGCGACCGCACGCCGTCAGGGTTGCCGGGCGGCAGCACCAGCACCTGATCGCGCCGCCACAGATGCAGCAGCGTCACCGGCCCGCCGACGGTCAACGCGCGGGCGAAATCGTCGTTGTGCTGGCCGGTGCCGACGTGCAGCAGGTGCAAGGCAGCCGCGTCGGCGTCCCCCCGGGCCAGCACACCCAATCCGGTGACACTGCCCCGAGGACCGGGCACGACGGTGACGTCCTCCCTGACCGCGCCGAGCAACAGATCCAGAACCGGGTCGTCACTGCCGGTCAGCCGCAGCGGGGTCTCACCGCGCAGCAGCGCCCGTGCCCGCGCCGGGCCATCGTCGGTGACTCGCAGCAGGCTGCGCTGTTGTCCGGCCACCACGCCAGCGTCCCGCAAGCGGCCGTACGCCCGGGCAACCGTGCCGGCCGCGCAGCCACGCTCTCCTGCCAGGGTCCGAATAGGTTGCAGCCTGTCGCCGGGGCTCAGCCGCCCGGCGGCAACATCCGCTGCCAGCAGTCGGCCCAGCTCTGCACCTGTCTGCATAAGCACAGGAGGGTACAGAGCCTCAGCCCCTGGCTGCCGTGGACACCCGCTTGCCGCCCGCTTCCTTCACGCGGGCCCGCCGTCCCTCTGACCCCAAGTCAAAGGTCGTGGACCCGGACCTGCCACACCCATTGCCCGATTTCACCGTGGAAGCGCCGTGGCGGGGTGTAGCCAGCCGCGATGCCCGACCCCTCATGAGTGACTTGCTGTGCCAGTCCGCCTGGCTGTTCATCGGCACCGCTTGGACGTTGGGTCGATCGATGTAAGTTGTCGCCTGACCGGTCACGGGATCGGGGGAGTCAGGGGTGTCGGAGCGAGGCCGCTACACTTGCACATATACCCCCAGGGGTACATCACTGAAGCGAGGAGCGTCATGGATGTGGACACGACGCAGCTGGCGGATGTGCTCGGCCGGTTGAGGCGGGTGCAGGGTCAGGTCGGCGGGATCATCCGAATGATCGAGGATGGCCGGGACTGCTCGGAGGTGGTGACCCAGCTTGCTGCTGCGTCGCGGGCGCTGGACCGGGCCGGGTTCAAGATCATCGCGACCGGCATGCGTCAGTGCATGGTCTCCGACGACGTGGGCACGCGCCGCCTGAACGAGGCGGAACTCGAACGGTTGTTCCTGTCGCTCGCCTGACGTCGGGTGTGACAGGACCCGTCCGGGAGTGACCGATGAAGGAGCTACGCGCCATGGACTATCAACGCAGCATCACCGTCAACCTCCCGTATGCCGAGGCGGTCGCGCGAACCCGGGATGCTCTCGCCGAGCAGGGCTTCGGCGTTCTGACCGAGATCGATGTGCAGGCAACTTTGCGGGACAAGCGCGGGCTGGAGGTGGAGCCGTACGTGATCTTGGGCGCTTGCAATCCGGACCTGGCCTACCAGGCGCTCGAGGTGGACCGCAGCATCGGCGTTCTGCTGCCGTGCAATGTCGTGGTGAGCAGCCGTGGTGAGGGCTCGACGGTGCAAATCCTCGATCCGGACATGATGGCCTCGGTCACTGGGCTGCCCGACCTGCGGCCCATCGCCGACGAGGCGAGCCGCCGACTGCAGGTTGTCCTGGACACCCTGACCCACACCGCCTGACGACACTGTCTGACCCGCGCCCCGATCAACACACAGGTCAACACACAGGTCCAAGAAGGGCACTGCTATGAGAGGAGACACCGATGGAGCCACGCGCCGTCAATGAACGCCGCGCCGAGCTACAGATCATCGACGTCCGCGAGGACGACGAATGGGCCGCCGGCCGGATCGCCGCCGCCGTGCACATCGCGATGGACGACATCCCCGCCCGGCTCGAGCAGATCGACCACGACCGGACCGTGGTCACCGTGTGCCGCAGCGGTCACCGCAGCGGGCAGGTCGCCGACTACCTCACCCAGGTCGGCTTTGCGGCGTTCAACCTGGACGGGGGGATGCAGCATTGGGTCGACGAGGGTCTGCCGGTCAGCACACTCGACGGCGAGCCCGGGCGCGTCGCCTGACATCAACTCCTTTTTTTGATCCGTAACTACCCTACGGGGTAGAGAAGAAGCACGATGATTGAGATCGAGACGATCGACACCTCCAGCCTGGGGGATCGCAGCTACCTGGCCACCGATGGGAAGGTCGCCGTGGTGGTCGACCCGCAACGCGACATCGACCGTGTCCTGGACCTCGCCGCTGCCCGAGGTGTGCGGGTGACGCATGTGCTGGAGACCCACGTGCACAACGACTACGTCACCGGCGGCATGGAGCTCGCGCAGCGCACCGGTGCGGCGTACGTGCTGCCGTCTGGAAGCGGCGTGGCCTTCGACCACCTGGCGGTCAGCGATGGCGACGGTGTCGAGGCCGGGGAGATGCGGCTGCGAGTGCTGGCCACTCCCGGCCACACCCATCACCACGCCAGCTACGCCCTGCAGGACAACGGGGGTGACGTGCCGGCGGTCTTCACCGGCGGGTCGATGCTGTTTGGTGCGACCGGTCGCACCGACCTGGTCAGCCCCGAGGACACCGACGCCTTGACCCGGGCCCAGTACCACTCGGTGCGGCGGTTGGCCACCGAACTACCCGGCGCGGCCACGTCTTCCCCACCCACGGGTTCGGCAGCTTCTGCGCGGCCACCCCGACCAGTGGGGACGCCTCCACCGTCAGGGAGCAGGCCGAGGTGAACCCGGCGTTGACGCTGGCAGAGCAGGACTACGTCGACACCCTGCTCGCCGGGCTGGACGCGTTTCCCGCGTACTACGCGCAGATGGGTCCGCTCAACCGCCGCGGCCCGGTGCCGGTCGACCTGGCCCGTCCCGGCCGGGTCGCCCCGACCGCGCTGCGCGGTCGTATCGAGGCCGGGGAATGGGTTGTCGACCTGCGGGCCCGCACCGCTTTCGCCGCCGGGCACCTCGCGGGTTCGCTCGGGTTCGAGCTGTCGGACAACTTCGTCAGCTACCTCGGCTGGCTCTACCGCTACGGCACCCCGCTGACCTTGATCGGGGACTGCGAGCAGCAGATCGCCGACGCGCGCCGCGAGCTGGTCCGCATCGGTGTCGACGACCTTGCTGGCGCCGCCGTCGGACACATCGAGGACCTGGCCGACGGCCAGCCGCTGCGGTCCTACCCGGTGACCGACTTCGCCGGACTCGCCGACGCGGCGAGCCGGGGGGCGCTGCAGGTTCTCGACGCCCGCCGCAACGACGAGCGCGCCCGCGGATTCGTCCGCAGCTCCCGGCACATTCCGTTGCACGAGCTCGCCGGGCGCATCGACGAGGTGCCCGACGGGGTGGTTTGGGTGTACTGCGGGTCGGGCTACCGCGCCTCCATCGCCGCCTCGGTGCTGGACCGACCCGGCCGCCGTGTCGTCCTGGTCGACGACTTCTACGAGGCCGCGACCGCGGCGGGGCTGGAAGACGACCACCGCACCGAGGGCGCGACCTGAGCGGCACCGCCAGCCAAAAAGTTCCGTACCCGTGAAGGAGACCTATGAGTGTGATCACCCCTGCCCGTGTCGACGCCGCCACCGTTGCGGACTGGCTCGCCGAGCCGGACGCGGTGATGGTGATCGACGGCCGCAGCCCGGCGGAGTTCGAAGCAGCCCACATCGGCGGCTCCTACAACGTGCCGCTGGACCTGCTCGGCGAACACGCCGATCAGCTGGCCGCCCGGCTGGACCGCAGGGTCGTGCTGGTCTGCCAGTCCGGGGCCCGCGCCGCCCAAGTTCGCGGGAGGCCACGAGGGCCGGGCTGCGCAGCGCTTTGGTGACAGTGGACGCGGAGGCACGAAACAGCGGTGCCCAGCTTTGCTCGGTCCTGCCCGCCTCCGGTTCGTCGTCCGCCGTCCGCCGGCTGGCCCCGGCCGACTATGCCAGCACGGGGGCTTGCTTGCTCGGCTGGCACCCGACGGCCACCCACATGCCGGCGTCAGCCCTGCTCCGCCGCCGTTAGCGTTGGCGGCATGACTCGTTACCGGTACCTGGACGGAATAAGCGACGTTGTCGAGGAACTTGAGTTCGACGACCACGCCACCGCCCTGGCCTGGGTGGGCGACGAGGACAACGACGAGGAAGTGCAACGAGTGGAGTACCTCGGCTCCGAGGGTGACTGGCGCTGGGCGGGCGCACTCGAGGGCTGACTTGTCTCATCGGTCGACCGATCCCCCAGGGCTCAGGTGGGCGGTCAGAGTTAGGGGACCACGTCCGGGATGAGGCGCTGGCTGTCCTTGGGCGGGCGGACGTAGTCGCTGTCCACCGGCGGCCGCGGCGCCAACTGCGGTGCGCTCGGGGTGAGGTCGTCGTACGGCACCTGGCTCAACAGGTGGCTCATCACGTTGAGCCGGGCGCGCTTCTTGACGTCGGCCTCGACCACCCACCATGGCGCTTCGGCGATGTCGGTGGTCGCGAACATCGCGTCCTTGGCCCGGGAGAAGTCCACCCAGCGGTTGCGTGCCTCCAGGTCCATCGGGCTGAGCTTCCAGCGCTTGGTCGGGTCCTCCAAGCGGCGCTGGAAGCGCTTCTCCTGCTCGGCGTCACTGACAGAAAACCAGTACTTGATGATCGTGATCCCGCTGCGCACCAGTATCCGCTCGACCTCGGGACACGAGCGGAGGAACTCTGCGTACTCCTCGTCGGTGCAGAACCCCATCACCCGCTCCACGCCGGCGCGGTTGTACCAGGAGCGGTCCAGGAGCACCATCTCGCCGGCAGCCGGCAAGTGGACGAGGTAGCGCTGGAAGTACCACTGGGACTTCTCCCGCTCGGTCGGCGCGGGCAGGGCAACGACGCGGGCGGCGCGGGGGTTGAGGGTCTCGGTGATGCGTTGGATCGCTCCGCCCTTGCCCGCCGCGTCGCGGCCCTCGAAGATCACCAGCACTTTGAGCCCGCGAGCGCGGATGTACTCCTGCTGCTTGACCAGCTCGACCTGCAGCCGAGCAACCTCCTTGTCGTAGTAGGAATTACCGACCTTCGCCGTTGACTGCGGCGCCTCTTCCACCGACGACTTGCTGTTCTTGGACGGAGTCATGCGGCCGAGCCTCGCAGCCGTGCGGTCTCCGTGTTCGCCGCTCCTACCGCCGCGCGCAGCAGCGCTTCCACCTGAGCAGCGGTGCGCCCGTCGTGGTCGTTCCATCGGGTGAGGTCTCGCAGGTGTGCCGTGCGTACGCCCGGGGCTGGGCACCATCGCACCGGCTCGTGCTCGTCGTTGTACAGCGCGTGCCACGTCAGGTCGAGGGTGCGCTGCACCAGCTGGGTACGGGCGGCGGGCGGCCCGCCGGCGGCGTACACGACCGCTCCAACGAGGCAGGCGCCGAACAAGGGTGCACTGCTCACGGCGTGCATGTTGTACGCGGTGACCATGCGCGGCTTGCGATGCGTGTCGTCGACTGTGAACCACCCGTGCTGGACCCAGCCGGAGCTCACCACGGCAGCCGCACTCTCGAGTACCGCTCGGATGAAGTGGAGCTCCGCAAGTTGTGCACCGACGCGGTCGTGTCGGGCCAGCCGCCTGCGTTCGTCGCGCCGCGATCGCGCGGTGGCTGGGGCGCTGGCCCGGACGTGGGGGAGTAGACGGCCAGTCGGATGGACGCTCACGATGGTCCTCCGTTACGAGTCAGGACGGCAGCCGAGCAATCGCTCGCGCACATTGTTTCCCGATCAGAGTCGGAGGACCAGCGGGACCGCGTGCCATGGGGTCTGGTGGTCGCCCGGGCGAGCACAGTGCCGGAACATCGGCCCGCCCCGGCCGAAATATCCCGATCGTTCGGCCCTGGTGGTCGCTCGGGTGAGCATGACGCCGGAGTCGGCCCGGCCCGGCGCCGGCGCTCACCCGGCTGAGGCCAGCGGCCGTCGGGCCTGGGCGGGCAGGACCGGCAGGCGTCGCTGCGATGCGTCGTCCGCCAACAAGGTCAGGAAGCCGGCCAGGGGCTGCGGACGGCCGAACAGGAACCCCTGCCCGACCCTGGCCTCGCAGTGCTCGAAGACGTGCTCGACCTGCGTCTCCCGCTCGATGCCCTCGACGACGACGTCCAGACCCAGGCCCTTACCCATGAGGACCATGGAGCGCAGCA
>JALYQN010000118.1 GCA_030855835.1 Actinomycetota bacterium
GGGCGGAGCGGGGCGGACCGATCTTCCGACCTGCGGGCTGCCATAGCGACCAAACAGTCGGAACTCCCGGGTGGGGGCGGAGCGGCGGCGGCCGCGGACCGATCTTCCGACCTGCGGGCTGCCATAGCGACCAAACAGTCGGAACTCCCGGGTGGGGGCAGAGCGGCGGCGGCCGCGGACCGATCTTCCGACCTGCGGGCTGCCATAGCGACCAGACAGTCGGAACTTCCGGGCGGCCACGCGGCGGCGCCGTGGCGGCGCGGCGGCCGCGGAGCGATCTGTCGACCCATTGGTCGACCACTCGGCACCGAGAGGTCAGCTGGAGAGACTGATGTCGCGGAGGATCGGCGGGTGCAGCTGCGTGGTGCCGCCTCGCCGATAGAGCCTGGCGGGTCGCCCGCTCCCCCGCTGCTCCCGGCGCCCGGTGCTGACGACGAAGTCCCGCGCACGGGTGACCTTCCGATGGAAGTTGGCCGGCTCGAGTGACCTGCCCCAGACGATCTCGTAGACCCGCCGCAGCTCGGCGATGGTGAACTCGTCGGCACAGAACGCGGCCGCAAGCGGTGTGTACTCGAGTCGCCCACGAGCCCGCTCGACGGCGTCGGCGAGGATCGTGGCGTGGTCGAAGGCGAGCCGCTTCGGCGACAGCTCGTCGACCGGCCACCACCTCGCGGCGGCGGCATCGGTGCCGGCCTCGGGCTCGGGCTGGTCGGCGAGGACGGCGAGGTAGGCGACGCTGAGCGTGCGGGCGCGGGGATCCCGCCTGGGCGCACCGTAGGTGCGCAGCTGCTCGAGCCACACGTCGCCGACGTCTATCCCGGTCTCCTCGCTCAGCTCGCGGCGGGCAGCGGTGTCGAGGTCCTCGTCCTGGTCGACGAACCCACCCGGCAGGGCCAGCCTTCTCACGTACGGCGGCTCCCCACGGCGGATCGACAAGACGTGCAACCGCTCGCCGCGGATGGTCAAGACGACAATGTCCACGGTGACGAAGATGGATCGATAGCCAGCCATCTGAAGATGCTATCTGTCACATTGACACCAAACCCCTGTTGCCCCCAGGTTCCGGGCCGATCTCATGAGCGGCGATGCTGGTCTCGACCTGGCATGCTGGGGACCGAATCCGGAGAAGGGGATGCCGTCATGACCACCAGCCTCGTACGTCCTCGGCGACGCCTGATCGGGGGAGTCTGCTCTGGGCTGGCACATCGGTTCGGGGTGTCCCCGTTCACCGTGCGGGCGATCTTCCTGATCAGCTGCGTACTGCCCGGGCCGCAGTTTCTGCTTTACGTCGCTCTGTGGATCTTGATGCCGTCGGAGCGGTAGGCGCGAAGCGGCGGGGAGCTACTGCATCGGTGCAGCCTCCGGCTCCACCGGGGGTGCGTGGCCGGCGGCCTCGTCCCGACCTGCCCACTCCAGCAGCGGTGCCAGGTCGTACGGGTGGCGGTCGATGTCGGCGTGCAGGTCGCCCAGCTCGGCGTACCGGGCCGGCACCGTCGCGAGCGTGCACTCCAGCGGCTCAACATCGTCGACCTCGTCCCACCGGATCGGGCAGGAGACGGTGGCCTCGGGGTTGCCGCGCACGGAGTACGCGGCGGCGATGGTGTGGTCGCGTGCGTTCTGGTTGTAGTCGACGAACAACGCCGCCGGGTCCCGGTCCTTCCGCCACCATGTCGTGGTGACTTCCCCGCTCGCTCGCCGCTCGACCTCCCGAGCGAAGGCAAGGGCGGCCCGACGCACGTCGGAGAACCCGTGCTCCGGCGCGATCCGGACATACACGTGCATGCCCCGACCACCCGACGTCTTCGGGTAGCCGACCGCGCCGATCTCGGCCAGCAGATCCTCGACGACGTGCGCCACCCGGCGAACGGTGGCGAAGTCGCACCCCGGCCCAGGGTCGAGGTCGATCCGCCACTCGTCGGGTCGCTCTGTGTCGGCACGCCGACTGTTCCACGGGTGAAACTCCACGGTCGACATCTGCACCGCCCAGATGACCTGGGCGACCTCGGTGACGCAGAGCTCGTCAGCGGTGCGGTTCCACCGGGGAAAGTGCACCCGTACGGTTCGCATCCAGGGTGGTGCGCCGGACGGTATCCGCTTCTGATGCACCTTCTCGCCGCTCACTCCGGTGGGGAACCGGTGCAGCATGCACGGCCGCTCGTACAACGCATTGACGATGCCGTCGCCGACGGCCAGGTAGTACTCGACGAGGTCGAGCTTGGTCTCGCCGCGGGCGGGGAAGTAGACCCGGTCCGGGTTGGTCACTCGTACGACCCTGTCGTCGATATCCAGCTCGATCGCAGGGCTCTTGCCCTTCGCGCTCGGAGTGGTCATGAGGGCAACCTAGTTCCGGCGTGCGCAGCCTTTGGCATGCCCAGGGCGCGGCTCGAGCCTCTTGACATATGCACCTGACATGGTCAAGACTTCCTGACGGTGTCAGAGACTCTAGGAGTGCGGGACCGCCGGGCCGAGCGCAACGCGGAGACGCGAGGCGAGATCCTGGATGCAGCCTGGGTGCTGGTGCGTGCCGACGGCCTGGGGGCGCTGGCCATGCGCGACCTGGGTGCGCGGGTCGGCATGCGGGCGCAGTCGCTGTACTCGTACTTCCCGTCGAAGCACGCCATCTTCGACGCGATGCTCGCGGAGGCGAACCGTGAGCTGTTGCGGCGCGCTGATGCGGTGGAGCCGACCGACGACGCCGACGAGGCCCTGCATCGGCAGGCCCGGCTGTGGGTGGGCTTCGCCGTCGAGGACCCGGTGCGCTACCAGTTGCTCTTCCAGCGGACGATCCCCGGTTTCGAGCCGAGCCCGGAGTCGTACCAGCTGGCCGCGGTGGCGTTGGAGCGTGCGCGTGCCGCCCTGGCCGCCTGCGACATCACCGAGCCCCGGGCGCTCGATGCGTGGACGGCGGTCACGGGTGGCCTGGCCGCGCAGCAGAACTCGAACGAGCCGGGCGGCGACCGGTGGTCCCGGCTGGTCGACGAGATCACCGACATGTACCTGGACCACTACCGGCCCCGACGTCCAGGAGGCCGGGATGGGTGAGACGACCATGACAGACGCCCCTCGCGCGGTTGAGCAAGTCGAGGCGATGGTCGCCCACCGGCACGCCCCCGACATCGAGGTCGACCACTGTCCAGCTCTGTCACATCCCGTCCGGGCGCGAGTCGAGCGAGAGCCTGCCCGCCAGACGAATCGCCTTCGATTCCTTCCCCCATCTAGCAGCTGAGGAGACTGCTCATGCACACGTACCGCATCGGCACAGACGTCACCGTCCTGAACGACCACTCGGAGATCCCCGGTCTCGGCTTTCTCCCGATCAACGCCTTCGTCCTGCACGCGCGCGAGCCGGTCGTCATCGACACCGGGCTCTCGCTGCCCGACCGCCACTTCGTGCGGGATCTCGGAGCGGTGATGGACCCCGCCGACGTGCGCTGGATCTGGCTCACCCACCCCGACCGCGACCACACCGGCGGGTTGTTCGACCTGCTCGATGCCGCACCGCAGGCCTGAGTGGTCACCACGTTCCTCGGCGCCGGC
Organism: Actinomycetota bacterium; assembly: GCA_030855835.1. Classification (GTDB taxonomy): domain Bacteria; phylum Actinomycetota; class Actinomycetes; order Propionibacteriales; family Nocardioidaceae; genus JACCVL01. The sequence continues at coordinate 3,538 of JALYQN010000118.1, forward strand.
ATCATGTCGACCGAGCGGCCGCTCCCCCTCGACCGCGTGTACCTGCTCAACCCCGGACAACAGCTCGACATCGGCGACCGCACCCTGCACGCCTTCCGCCCGCCGCTGTTCGACAGCCCCGCGACGACCGGCGTCTACGACGACCGGTCGCGGGTCGTCTTCAGCTCCGACTGCTTCGGCGCTCCCTTGCCGACCGCCGAGCTCGCCACCGGCACCGACGTCCGCGCCGTCCCCACTGACGCGCTGCGCGCCGGGCAGCTGCTGTGGGCCAACGTGGACAGCCCCTGGGTGCATCAGGTCGACCACGACGCCTACCTCCGCACCGTGCGGTCGATGCGGTCCATGGACGCAGAGGTCACGCTGAGCAGCCACCTGCCCGCGGCGTACGGTTTGACGGCGCAGCTGTACGACATGCTCGCGGCCGCACCCCAGGACGATCCGTTCGTCGGTCCCGACCAGCTGGCCCTCGAGCAGATGCTCGCCAGCTTCGAGCCGGTCGGGGCCAGTCACTGAGGGGTCGTCCGGCAGGCCGTCTCGTTGGGTGACCTCTGGCCTGCGCTACGAACCGAGGAAACGACTCCACGGCGTCTCAAGGGCCAGCACCCGCGCAGTGGTGATGCGGTGGTGGTCGGATCGGGGGTTGCTCGCCCGCGGCCAGATGCGTCATGGCGCGCCTCGCAGCCCTCGAAGGACTGCTGCGCCGCCCACCTGCGTGATGTAGTCGGGGTCCCCACACACGACCAGCTGGTCACGCGCACGTGACAACCCGACGTAGAGCCGCTCGCGCGACCTCTCGCTCGGCTCCGACTCGTTCAACGCCAGCACCACCGCCCGCCGCTCGAGCCCCTTGAAGCCGAGCACGTGCCCGTAGAAGACCTGGTCCACGTCCCAGAACGACTCCCAGTAAGCCTCCGGCCCAGCACCCTGGCGCGTGACCTGCTCGGGGTGCCGGCTACCGGTCGCCAGCAGCGCCACGTCCTCCGGCCTCCACCCCTCGTCCAGCAGTGCCTCCACTTCGTCGTCGGCACGGTCGAGGGAGTCGGCTGCAGCACACTCGACCAGACGCACGTCCGGACCGTCGCCGCCGAGCAGCCGCATCCGCATCGCAGACAGCGTGGTGAACGACTCCGCGATCTGCCGGGTGTTGCGCAGGTTGTGGTCCAGCACGATCGGGACGAGCTGCGCCGGCGCGCTGCCGTACCTGGAGAACACCCGCTGTCCCTCGTCGGAGAACGCGAAGAGCGGACCCGCCTCTTCGCTCTTGAGCGCCGCGAGAAGGGCCGGCCACCACAGGTCGGCGAAGTCCTGGGCCTCGTCGATCACAATGGCGTCGAACTTCTGTCCCGCAGGTTGCTCGCGCGCGAGCGTCACCATCTGCTCGGGCAGTCGCCGCTCCCAGTAGTCGCTGTCGTCGTCGCTCCCGGGCTCGGCACCCCACTCGGCGCCCAGCCCGTGGAAGGTGCCGACGTAAGCAGGTACGTCCCTGCGGCCGGGGAAGGTCTTGACACGTCTCTGCAAGAAGGCTGCCAGGCCGCGCGAGTAGCACACCAACGCAACTCGAAGTCCCAGATGTGACAGCCGACGCGCCTGCTCGACCGCCAACCAGGTCTTCCCACTGCCGGCGCCGCCGCGCACCTCGACCCGGGGCAGCAACCGGATCGCGTCCAGGATCGCAGCCTGCCCCTGGGTGAGCCGGTCGGCCACGTCCTCCCGCTCCGCCGAGTCACCCAGCAGGTCGCGTTGCGGCAGGGCACGGCCGCCCAGGATGTCGGCGATCGCGTGCACGTCATCCACCGCCACGTGCCGGTTCTGCGTCTTGTGCTGTTGGCCGATGCGCCGCAGTCGACCGACAAGGTCGGTCATGTCGCCCGTTGCCACCACCGCCCACCGCGGACAGTCCGGCAGGGCGAAGTCGTCAGCCATCGACAGGTACGGCAGCACGACGGCGTGTCCCCATCGGACCCGACTGCGGCTCCCCCAGCGCGGATCGTGTTCGATGTACGACCGGAGCGCGTACTACGCTGATCGAGCCTGGCGCACAGGATCTATCCTTTGGTCCTTGCCTCGGATCTCCTGGCGCCATGACGTGCCGTCGTGACGTACTCCCCCGCCCTTCACCTCGATCACGACCACACCGGCACCGGGCAGCACGACGGCGAGATCCACCTCGAAGTCCAGGGTGTGATCGGTGAGCCGCTGGTTGGCAATCAGGAGATCGTCATCCGCGAGCTCCGAGCGCAACTGCTCCCAGACCCGGCGCTCGCTCTCGGTGGCGAACTCCGGTGGCTCGGGCCACAGGATCGGCACGGCTCAGGCCCCCACCTCGGCAGGGAAGGGCGTGCTGCCGTCGAACATGGCGGCCAGCAGACCGCCAGGTCATCGGCCGCGCTGCCGACGGCCATGCATGCCTTGAGCAGCGACCGGGCGTCGACCTGATCTGCCTCGACGCTCGTCTCCACGACGACCACGCCGCCGCGCCAGTAGACCCTGCCGTCCACCAGGTTCGAGTTGGCCTCGTTGAGCTCGCGCAGCAACCGTGCCGACTGCTTCACGTCGGACGCTGCGTGTGCGAACACCTCCACCCGCCAGCGCGGATGCGGCCGTACCGCCACCCAGCACGCGGCAGTCCCCTGCCGGAACGGCCAGTCCCCGTCGTCGTCGGTGTGCGCCTCGCCGCCCCACATGTCGCGCAGCAGAGACTCCACGTAAGCCTTGAACCACTCGTACTTCACTCGACCCCTCTCCTGCACCCGCAACTGGATGCTCTGTGCATACTTCCGCACGCCACCGACAGTCCGAGTAGACGATGGCGCCGCACCCGCTGGGAGCTCCTAACCGCGGCGCTGCTCGACCTCCTGGGCCACGATGTCGTCCAGCACCCGGCGCTGGGCACGGATCAGGGCGTCGAGCCGCCCATCGACAGGCAAGGCGCCCACCAACGCGACGACCTGGTCGACGACACCGTTGACTCGCACCCTGGGCGTACGGGACGCAGTCGGTGAGCCCGCATAGTCGGGGTTGACCATCCACACCGAGTCGCTGTGCGTGTGAGCCGACAAGGCAGTCAGGTGCGGCGCGGACAGTGCCAGCTCGTCGTACGCGATGGCGGCGGACAGCTCAGCGGGATCGAGCTGCAGGGCGCGCGCCAGCCTGCCGAGGGACTTGTGTGACGGCAACCGGTAGCCGGTCTCGAGCTGCGACACGTACGGGTACGACAAGCCGCTGGCGGCGACGACGTCGCGCCGGCTCAGTCCCAGCTCCTTGCGCCGGGCGGCGACGCGGCGGCCGAGCTCCTCTGCCCGCGGATCCTTGGAGCCACGCGACTCCCGGACAGCAGCCATGATGCTCCTAGCATACTTGTGTGTCGATGCTCTGTGCATTATGCTACCGCCATAGTAGCCGTTCGCACCACCTGAGGGGTAGCACATGAAGCTCGATGCCTTGCTCAATGTCGACGTCGTTGCCGTCGAGACCGCCGACCAGTTGTCCGCGCTGGTCCAGCTGACCGCACCGTCGGACCCTGGCCGGACAGTGACACGCACACCGAGCACGCTGGTGGTGGTGCTTGACCGCAGCGGCTCCATGCGCAGCGGGGGGCGACTCGCGGGCGCCAAGACAGCGCTGCTGACGCTCATCGACCAGCTGTCCCCGACCGACCGCTTCGGCCTGGTGACGTTCGACGACGCGGTGCGGGTCGACGTGCCGGCGGGTCCGCTGACTGACAAGCCAGCGGTCAAACGGGGAATCGCTCACATCCAGCCAGGCGGCACGACTGATCTGTCGTCGGGTTACCTGCGCGGACTGCAGGAGGCGCGGCGGGCCGCCGGCCCGGACGGCGCGACCGTACTGCTCATCAGCGACGGTCATGCCAATGCAGGTATCACCGATGCCGAGCAGCTGGCCTCCATCGCCTCGACGTTCGCAGGCAAGCGGGTGTCCACGTCGGCCATGGGTTACGGGCTCGGGTACGACGAGCGACTGCTGTCGGCGGTCGCCAAGGGTGGGCAGGGCAACGAGCTGTTCGCCGAAGACCCGGACCAGGCCGGAGCGCTCATTGCCGGTGAGGTCGACGGCCTGCTGAGTCAGACCGTCCAGGCGGCGTCGCTGCTCGTGCGGGTGTCGCCGGCGGTGAAGCAGGTGGCGCTGGCCAACGACATGGTTGTCTCACCCACTCCGGACGGGCTGCTGGTGGAGCTGGGCGGGTTCTGGGCCGACGAGGAGCGCAAGCTGCTCCTCACCTTCGACGTCCCCGGACTCACTAGCCACGGGCTCACCCAGGTCGCAACACTGGAACTCACCTACGTCGACGTGGCATTGATGATGGAGCAGGCGGTCTCGCTGCCGCTGCATGTCAACGTGGTGCCGGGCGACGAGGCTGCGGGCAGGATCAGCAACCCCTTCGTACTGACTGAGATGGCGTTTCTGGCCGCACAGGCCAGCAAACGCGAGGCGTCCCGTCGGCTCTCGGCGGGTGACTCGTTCGGCGCTGTCTCACGCCTTCGTACGGCGCACGAAGCACTGTCTGACGCGATGGCCGAGGCATCCCCTCAGGCTCACGCCGAGCTCCAACAGGAAGCAGGCGTGATCGACCAGCTGCGGAGCCAGGCCGAGCACGGTGACATGAACCGGTCGGCGAAGCGACTCTCGTCGGACTCTTCGACCAAGTCGCGGCAGCGGGGCCGCCGACCGCACAACCGGTGACCAGCGTCGTTCGCGAGACCATCGTCACACCCACGTGATCCAGGAGGCTGCCATCGCCGCACCCACCCATCCCCATCTCGAGGTGGCCAACGCCCACTTCGTGACGCCGCGGCTCCTCGTCGGCGGTGATCTGGACTACGACGACGACCACGCGGCCGCTCAGCTCGCCGAGCTGGTGGCCGTCGGCGTCACCCACGTCGTCGACGTTCGCATCGAGCACAACGACGAGGACTTCGTGCTGTCTCTCGCGCCAGAGCTGGTCTACCTGCACCATGGCGTCGACGATGTGGGGCAGCGCATCCCTGCGGCGTGGTTCGAGGTGGGGGTCGACTTCGCCATGGCGGCGTTGGGCGGCCGCCCCGATGGCGTCGTGTTGACCCACTGCCACATGGGCATCAACCGCGGCCCGTCCCTGGGCTTCGCGGTCCTGCTGCACCAGGGCTGGGACCCCGTCGACGCCCTCGATGCTATCCGCGGAGCGAGGCCGATCGCCTTTGTGGCGTACGCCGAGGACGCCCTGGACTGGCACCACGCGCGTCGTGGAAGCACCGCAGAGCAGCTCGCAACCGACCGACGTCGGGTCGCAACGTGGCGGAAGGCCAACGAGCTCGACCTCGAGAACGTCATCCGGGGCGTCCGCATCCAGGAGGAGCGCGGACTGTGACACCACAGTCCAGTCGCCCGGCCGATTCGTCGCACCGCGATTCGTGCCACGCTGGCTTCACAACACACGGGGGCAGTCATGGACAGCACCACTTCGGATAGATCCGCCGGCGTACTTCTGGGACAGGCGTGCGGCGACGCTCTCGGCGTGCCGTACGAGTTCCGGACCCCTCCTGGCGACGACGAGCTGGCCGAGATGAAAGGTGGCGGGCTGGGGCCGTACCAGCCCGGCGAGTGGAGCGACGACACACAGATGGCGCTGTGCATCGCCCGGGTGGCGGCGAAGGGCGCCGACCTGACGACCGACGAGGCATTGGACAAGATCGCGGACGCATTTCTCGATTGGGGCACTCACGGTGCCAGCGACATCGGCAACCAGACGCGGGCGGTGCTTCGCGCGGCGCGGCAGAGCGAGGGACCGGCCGGCAAGCGGCTGCGAGATGCCGCCAGGGCGTACGCCTCCCGAAACCCACAGAGCGCCGGCAACGGAGCCCTGATGCGGACGTCGGTGGTTGGCCTTACCTCACTCGACGACAGGGATGCGACCGCGAGGGGAGCTCGGGCGGTGGCCGAGCTGACCCATGGCGACCCGCTGGCTGCCGAGTCGTGCGTGCTGTGGAGCGAGGCTGTCCGAGTCGCCGTCAACTCGGGCGAGCTCGAACTCCTAGCGGGACTCGACCTTCTGCCCGGGGAGCGCCGTGACCAGTGGCGCGGCTGGATCGCGCAGGCGACCGACGCGGATCCCCGGCAGTTCACCCCGAACGGGTTCACCGTTACTGCTCTCCAGGCGGCCTGGGCCTCCATCGCGTCGACGCCCGAACCGGATCTGGATCCTGCCGAGGGCTCCTACCCCTGCCTGCACCTGCAGCACGCTTTGCACAAGGCCATCCGCGTCGGCGACGACACCGACACCGTCGCCGCCATCCCTGGTGGCCTGCTCGGAGCCCGCTGGGGCAGCTCCGCGGTGCCGTGGCACTGGCGACGCGCGGTCCACGGCTGGCCGGACGACCTGACCGTACGCGACCTGGTCTCCCTCGGGATTGTCACTGCGCTCGGCGGTACAACGGACGCGCAACAGTGGCCTACTGGTGATCGCATCGAGTCGCGCGACTACGACTACACGCCCCGTGCCGCCGTACGGCACCCGGACGACGACGGCGTCTGGCTCGGCACAGTGGCGGCGAGCGGGCACGACGCGGACGCGGTGGTCTCGATGTGCCAGCTGGGTGTTGGTCAGGTGCCGGCCACCGGGGTGGGCATCCGTGACCACGTCGAGGCTTGGTTGATCGACAGTGACGACCGTGACAAGAACCTCAACTTGGACTTCGTGCTGGCGGACATCGCCGCCGCTACTGCCGGGCTCCGTGCCGAGGGTCGTCGGGTGCTGCTGCATTGCGTGGCCGCGCAGCAGCGCACGCCTTCGGCCGGCATCGCGTACGCGCGTCGGCTCGGGATACCGGGTCACGAGGCGGTGGCCGCCATCGAGCAGGCGCGCCAACGGCACGGGCCTACGGGCGACTGTGGGACGCGGCCGAGCAGGTGCCGGCAGCGCACCCGGTCAGGTCGTGAGCTGGGTCGAGATCGCAGGCTTCGCGACAGGCGCCCTGTGTGTCTGGCTGATCGTGCGCGAGAACCCATGGAACTTTCCCGTCGGGGTCGCCAACAAATGGACTCTTCATCGTCCTGTTCGTCGATGTGGGCCTGTTCGGCGATGCCGGGCTCCAAGTGGTCTACATCGGGCTGGCTCTGGTCGGCTGGTACTGGTGGTTGCGGGGCGGTCCAGCCGGGAGGGGTGTCGGGGTCCACTACGCGTCCCCCGCGGCTCTGGCGACGTGCATCGCGACGGTGGCCGTGCTGACTGTGGTGCTGCACTGGGCGCTCGACACCTACACCGGCTCCACCGACGCACCAGCGGATGCCTTCACGACCTCCCTGAGCCTGGTCGCACAACTGATGTTGAGTCGCAAGTGGGTCCAGAACTGGTGGCTCTGGATCACCGCGGACGTTCTCTACATCTGGCTCTACGGCGTCAAGGAGCTGTGGCTCACCGCGGGTCTGTACGTGATCTTCCTCGGGCTGTGCATCGTCGGTCTGCGCGCGTGGCGCGCAAGCCTGAGTGCCCGGCTAGTCACGCCAGTGCCACCAGCGGCGACGGGGTCAGTGAGGTGAGCCGCTTCAAGCACGGACTCGTAGTCGGCAAGTTCTGGCCCCTGCACGCCGGCCACTCGGCGCTCTTGCGCGAGGCCGAGGCGTGCTGCGTGCGCACCACCGTGCAGCTGCTGGCGAACCATGCCGAGGACGTGCCTCTGGGGGTCCGCGCTGCGTGGATACGCGAAGCGCACCCCGGTGTCCAGCTCGTCGCCGCCTATGACGACCACCCTGTGGACTTCGATGACTCCCGGGCCTGGGACGCACACATGCCGATCATCGTCGGACACCTCAAGTCTCCCGTCGACGCGGTCTTCACCTCGGACGGTTACGGCGCCGAGATGGCGCGTCGCCTTGGCGCCACCTGGGTACAGGTCGATTCGGCGAGGCGAAAGAACCCGGTGTCCGGGTCAGCCATACGCGCACAACCACACGCCTACTGGTGGGCACTGGCACCCTGCGTACGCGCCTGGTACACCAAACGGATTGTCGTTGTAGGCGCGGAGTCGACAGGGACGACGACCCTCGCACAGGACCTGGCCGCGGTGATGGCCACTGAGTGGGTACCCGAGTTCGGCCGCGAGTGGACCATCGGTCGAGAAGGTGGACTTGACGCTTCATGGTCGAGCGACGAGTTCGTTCGGATCGCCGCCGAACAGAGTGCTCGCGAGGATGCTGCGGCTCGCTCTGTTGCGGTGCCCTGGCTTGTCTGCGACACAGACGCCCTTGCGACCGCGGTCTGGCACGAGCGCTACATCGGCTACCGACTGCCGTCCCTTGAATCTTTGGCTCGGCTGCGACCGCCGTGGACTTACGTGCTCACGTGCAACGACATTCCCTTCGTTCAAGACGGCTGGCGGGACGGCCAACACGTACGCCAGCACATGACCGACCGCTTCCGTGCCGTGCTCGCCGACCAGCCGGTGTGCTGGATCGAGGTGGCCGGCTCCCGTCAGACCCGTGTCGACGAGGTGATGACACATGTCCAGGAGGTAGACGCCCGCGCCTCGTGCATCACCGCTTCAGGCACCATCCAGCGCAAAGCACCGATGGTCTGACTTGGGCGTCGCAGGCTGAGCAGTCAGCCTCGCAGCCGGACCCCGGCTGTGCCGACGCGGACTGACTCGGCCAGGTGCCAGCGCGCCTGATGTCTGCAACCTGGGTTACCGTCGGAGGCAGGGGACGGGGGGATCTGTGGCGGCTCGGACAGTTAGCACAGCGTATGGACGCTCGGCGCTCGAGGCGCTGCGTGCCGTCGTGGGCGAGGGCAAGCGCGTGGATCCACTTGCCCCGGTGACGATCCTCGTCCCGAACAACATTGCGGGTGTTGTGGCTCGCCGCTTCCTTGCCCGCGGCCTTTACGATGGCGGCCCGGCCGCGGTTGCTGCCTTGTACGTCACAACACTCCCCCGCCTTGCCGAGCAACTAGCCGCACCGACCCTCACCGGCCAGGGGCGCCGACCCGCCACTCAGCCGATCGTTGCCGCCGCATGGCGCCGGGTGCTGACCGACGAGCCCGGACTCTTCGCAGCGGTGGCGGAGCACCCGGCCACGATCCGTGCCCTTGTGGCGGCCCACCGCGAACTGCGCGACCTCACCGACGACGGACGGAGAAGGCTCGGTCGAAGCACCCGCCTCGCCGCCGACGTCGTGCGCCTGCATGAGGCTGTGTGCTCCGCGACTTCCAAGCGCTGGTACGACGCTACGGACCTGCTCAGTACAGCGGCCGGCCTAGCCACCACCAGCGCGGCCGCTGAGTCTGGTCGGCTCGTTCTCTACCTCCCCCAGTCGCTAACCCGGGCCGAAGCCACCTTCGGCCGCGCACTCGCGGACAACGCCGATCTTGCGGTCGTCGTCGGGCTGACCGGTGTGATGCGCGCCGACCGGGCCGTGCACCGGTCCCTTGATCGGCTGGGCCTCGACCCGCTCGACGACCCGGCGACTACGCGACCGACCGCCACCCAAGTGCTGCACGCCTCGGACTCCGATGACGAGGTCCGCTGCGTCGTCCGCGACGTTGTCCAGACGCTGCGCACCAAGCCGGCGCACCGCATCGCGGTGCTCTACGGCCGCGGCACTCCGTACACTCGGCTGCTGCATGAGCACCTGGCTGTCTCTGGCATCACGGTCAATGGGGTTGGCACCCGCGCCGTCCACGAGCGAGCGGTAGCTCGCACGGTCCTCGGAGTGCTTGCTCTGGCTGGGGCTCCGGACGACCACCACTTGAACAGGGACGTGCGGCGCGGAGACCTGTTTCGCACACTCGCGGAGTCGCCCACCCGCGATGTGGCCGGCGACCTCATCCCGACTTCCCGGTGGGAGCGGATATCTCGCACCGCCAATGTCGTGGCCGGCGACGATTGGAGCCGTCGGCTAGACGCGTACATCGTCGACCAGCAGACGATCCATGACCGGGAGTCCCAAGTCGACGACCCTCGGCCCGGCGTCCTCGACCGCGCCCAGCGCACTATCGAGGCCGCAACCGCACTGCGTGCCTTCGCCACCGCCCTACGCGACACCCTGAAGCAGGGCCACACCCTGACCACCTGGTCCGAGCTCAGCACCTGGGCGCTGGATCTCACCCATCGGTTGCTCGGCAGCGAGCGACAGCTGGCCAGGCTGCCACTCGAGGAGCAGTCCGCAGCCGCTGCCGTCGAACAGGCCCTGACCGGGCTGACCAGCCTAGACGCCCTCGAGCAGCGTGCCGACCTGCCTACGCTCCGCGACGTGCTGGCGGTCCAGCTCGAGGCATCGCTCCCCCGCGTCGGCCGATTCGGCGACGGCGTGTTCGTCGCGCCGCTGTCGGCGTCGGTGGGCCTCGACGTGGACGTCGTCTACGTCGTCGGCCTCGCCGAGGACATCGTGCCGGGACGCCTCCACGAGGACGCCTTACTGCCGGAGCACGCCCGCGACGCCACCGGCGGTGAGCTGGCAGCCTTCCGTGACCGGCTCGACGACCGCCATCGCCAGCTGCTCGCAGCACTCGCAGCAGGCGCGCACCGAGTGGTCGCGTCGTTCCCGCGCGGCGACCTTCGCCGCAGCACGCAGCGGCTCCCCAGCCGCTGGCTCATCCCCACCTTCCGCGAGCTGTCAGGCGACCACGAGCTCCCCGCCACCCGATGGGCCGACGTCGGCAACCCCGCATGGCTGGTCGGCTCGGAGTCCCACGCCGGCACGATGCAGACGCTCGACCATCCCGCCAGCGAGCAGGAGTGGCGGGTACGCGCCGCCAGCGCGAGTCACCCGCTCGACGACCCGGCTGTCGACGCAGCGGCCGTGATGACAAACGCACGCGCTGGACATGCACTGACCCGCTTCGACGGCGACCTCACTGCCGTGGACGGCCTGCCCGACTACGCGCGCCACGACATCGCAGCCTCCCCGACATCGCTGGAGTCGTACGTGGCCTGCCCGCACGCCTGGTTCGTGAAGAGGCTGTTGCGGATCGAGCCGGTCGAGCAGCCCGAGGAACTGGTCACGATCAGCGCGGCCGACATCGGCAACCTCATGCACGAGGCGATGGACGCCCTGGTGCGCGCCTGCGGTGACGAGCTTCCCACGTACGGCGGGGAGTGGACCGCGCAGCAGAAGCTCCGGCTGCAGAAGCTCGCCGCCGAGCTTGCGGACGACTTCGAGCAGCGCGGGCTTACCGGACATCCACGGCTGTGGGCGCACCAGCGCATCCGCATCATGGCCGACCTGGCCTGGATGCTCGACAACGACACCGCCTGGCGCCGCGGTCGGGACGCGAGGGTGATCGCCAGCGAGATGGCCTTCGGCATGCGCGGTCACGAGGCAGTTGAGATCCCGGTGCCTGGCGGCCGGGTGCGCATGGCGGGCAGCGCCGACAAGGTCGACGAGACTCGTTCCGGCACGTTGCTCGTCACCGACATCAAGTCCGGCAGCGCGAAGAGGTTCAGGGTCATCAACAAGGACCCGTTGGCCAAGGGCGGCAAACTGCAGCTGCCGGTATACGCCCATGCCGCCCGGCAGCGATTCGGCGAGCCGACGACACACGTCGAGGCGGTGTACTGGTTCGTGCGCCGGGACCGTGGTGAGCGGATCGAGATGCCGCTGGACGCGGTCGAGACTGCGTACGCCGACACGCTTGGCGTGATCGTGACGTCCATCGCCGGCGGACTCTTTCCGTCGCGGCCGCCGGGGTCGGCGGACTACGGGTACGTGCAGTGCGCGTACTGCAACCCCGACGACATCGGGTACGGCGACCTGCCCGCGCGGTGGGAGCGCAAGCGGCTGGACCCGCGGTTGACTGCCTACGTCGCGCTGGTCGAGCCGCAGCCGCCGGCCGAGGACGGTGACGGGTCTTGACCGCGCTCCGGGATGACGAGCAGCGGCAGGTCATCCGCGCGGACACGGAGCGGACGCTCTTCGTCGAGGCTGGGGCGGGATCGGGCAAGACCAAGTCGCTGATCGACCGGGTGGCGACGCTAGTGCTCGAGCGCGGAGTGCCGCTGCGGCAGATCGCGGCCGTGACCTTCACCGAGAAAGCCGGCGCCGAGTTGCGCGACCGGCTGCGCGAGGCGTTCGAGGCGGCGCGGCGCCAGAGTCCTGCGGGTGAGCCGCTGCGGGCGCTGGCCGATGACGCGCTCGACGACCTCGACTCGGCCGCAATCGGCACACTGCACTCGTTCGCGCAGCGCATCCTTACCCGCCATCCGATCGAGGCGGGCCTGCCGCCGCTGGTCGAGGTGCTGGACGAGGTGGGATCGGGCATCGCGTTCGACGAGCGATGGGCCCGCATGCGCACCGAGCTGCTCGACGACGAGACCGTCGCCGAGCCGCTGCTGCTGGCGATGTCGGCCGGGGTCACCCTGGAGCACCTGCGGTCGCTGGCCAGGGCGTTCGGCAAGGACTGGGACCTGATCACCGACCGCGTGCTCACCGCCGAGATGCCGCTCGCCGCCGGCCTGCCCGACCTGTCATCTCTGGTCGACGAGGCCGCCCGGCTCCTAGCCAAGATCGAGACATGCACCGACGAGACGGACCTGTTCATCCCGCCGCTGCGGACGCTGGGGGCGTGGGGTGAACGCCTCGGATCGGTGACCGACGCCGGCCAGCAGCTCGAGATTCTCAGTCAGGCAGCCGGCTTGAAATGGGGTTACGGGCGGCAGCCCAACTGGGGCGCCAATGGAGAGCTCGTGGCGATGAAGGAGGCCTGCAAGCAGCTCCAGATCCAGGCCGCCGACATCGTGCATGCCGTGGTCGACTCGACGCTCCGGGCGCTGGCGTACTGGATCGCCGGACGCGTACGGGTTGCCGCCGACGAGCGACGGGCCGAGGGCCGGCTGGAGTTCCACGACCTTCTGGTGCTGGCGCGTGACCTGCTGCGCACCAACGAGGAGGCCCGGGGCGCACTGCAGCGGGCATTCCCGCGGCTGCTGCTGGACGAGTTCCAGGACACCGACCCGATCCAGATCGAGCTAGCGGTGCTGATCGCCGGCGGTGCTGCCGCGTCGCAGCCGCGCTGGGAAGACATCGACATCCCGCCGGGGTCGCTGTTCGTGGTGGGCGATCCGAAGCAGTCGATTTACCGCTTCCGGCGCGCCGACATCGCGATGTACCTGCGCGCCCAGCTTGAGCTCGGCGCGGGTGACCAAACCGTGGAGCTGACGACGAACTTCCGCACGACCGGCCCGATCCTCGACTGGGTCAACGCCGTGTTCGCGAACGTGATCACGCCCATCGACCATGTCCAGCCTGCGTACCTGCCCCTTGACCCGCACCGGGGTGACAGCGCGACTGGCCCGTCGGTGCTGGTGGTCGGCGCGGAGGCGCACGCGGACGACCCGAACGCTGACACGTTGCGGGAGCGCGAGGCCGCCGACGTGGCCGCAGTCATCCGCCGCGCGTTGGACGAGACGTGGACGGTGTGGGACGAACGCTCGGACGCCTGGCGCCCGATTCGGCTCGGCGACGTCGCGGTGCTGGTGCCGGCCCGGACGTCGCTGCCGTTCCTGGAGGAGGCGCTCGACACGGCTGGGGTGTCGTACCGGGCGGAGTCGAGCTCGTTGGTCTATCAGGCGCAGGAGGTGCGCGACCTGCTGGCAGCGGCGCGTGCGGTGGCCGACCCGAGCGACGCACTCGCGCTGGTGACGGCGCTGCGGTCACCGGTGTTCGGGTGTGGTGACGATGACCTGTGGACGTGGAAGCAGGCGGGTCGAGGGTTCAACCTGCTGGCCCCGGCGGACGACGCGCTGCGAGAGCATCCGGTCGGCGCCGCGATGGCGTACCTGAAGCAGCTCTACCGGGACGCTCAATGGCTGACACCGAGCGAGGTGCTGGGTCAGCTCGTCGCGGATCGGCGGATCCTCGAGGTAGCAGCAACGGGGCCGCGCGCCAGAGACCAGTGGCGGCGGCTGCGGTTCGTCGTGGACCAGGCGCGCGCGTGGTCGGAGGTGGAGCACGGCGGCCTGCGTGCCTACCTGGCCTGGGCCGCGCGCCAGGGCGAAGAGGCATCGCGGGTCGCCGAGGCGGTGTTGCCGGAAACCGACACCGACGCGGTGCGGGTCATGACGGTGCACGCGGCCAAGGGCCTCGAGTTCGCGATGGTCGTGCTGTCGGGGATGTCGGCGCAGCCACGGGTACAGAGCGGTGTGCAGCTGCTCTGGCCACCGGACGGTGGGTATGCGGTCAGCCTGCGCAAGGACCTGCGGACGGTCGACTTCGACGAGGTGAAGCCGATCGACGAGCAGATGGACGCCCAGGAGCGGCGCCGGCTGCTGTACGTAGCGACCACGCGGGCGCGCGATCACCTGGTGGTATCGCTGCACCGCAAGAAGGGCGGTCAGGAGACCAACGCGAAGCTGCTGGCGGATGCCGGCGCACACGCGGAGGCACTGGCAGAGCGGTTCGTGGCTCCGCACGGTGCGGTCAGCGCAATGTCGTCCGGCGTCGCGGCGCTCGATCCGCCACCCGACTGGGACGCGTGGCTGGCGAAACTGGAGTCCTCCCGCGCCGCCAGCCGGTTCGTACCCGCCATCAGCGCCTCGGGGCTCGAGGGCACAGAGCCCGCGGTGGTTCTTGCCGAGCCGGACGCGGCTGATGCATCCGCCGCGGTCGGTTCCGCCAAGGGCGGCCGGGACGCGGACCTCCCGCCTTGGTCGAAGGGCCGCTACGGGTCAGCGGTCGGGCGCGCGGTGCATGGCGTGCTGCAGGTCGTCGACCTGGCTACCGGTGCCGGCCGCGACGAGGCGGTCACAGCACAGTGTGTGGCCGAAGGTGTGCTCGACTACGCCGACGTCGTCCGGGCGATGGTTCAGTCGGCGCTGGAGTCGGACCTCGTGAAGCGGGCGGCAACCCGCGAGAACTGGCGGGAGATGTACGTCGGCACCGTTCGCGAAGACGGCACCGTGCTGGAAGGGTTCATCGACCTCGTCTACCGCGAGGACGACGGTTCGCTCGTGATCGTTGACTACAAGACCGACACCGTGCCGGCCGCGGCGTTGCCTTCTCTGGCTACCTACTACACCCCGCAACTCCAGGCATATGTGCACGCTCTGGGAGCATCACCGGGCACCCGCCCCAATGTGCCGCTTTCGGTTCGCGGGATGCTGCTGTTCTGCGCCCCTGCGGGCGCCTCAACAGTTCCTGCCAACCCATAAGCAGCCTCTAGTCGCTGCGACAGGTCGCCGATGGCCAGCGGGCGAGCGGCCAGGTCCGGTCGCGATGATCGGTAACGACGGTCTGGGCGGGCTCATCCGCCCTGTGACCGGGCTCTTCGGCCGTCTGTTTGCGAATTCGCTCAACCGCAACGCGGGGGCTGATCTGCACATGGAAGACATTTGGCTTAGCTGCAGCCGCTAGTGCTGCCGCAGCCCTCGCACACAAAACAACTTCCCGCTGGACGCATCTTCGTGCCACAGGTGAAGCAAAGCGGCGAGTCGACGGCGGAGCCGGTGATCTCCTCCAGCAGCTCGGCGGTGGTGTGCGCGCCCACCGGAGCTGGCCTCGCTGTCTCCTCCACCACCTTGTCGACCGGAGCCGGTGAAGCGGTCCTCAGCGACTCTGCCTCTGGCAGCTCCTCGACCAGCTCCGCCGGCGCCTCGTATGAGCCGGTCTCCAGCTGGCGGCGGCGCTCCTCGGCCGAGTAG
>JALYQN010000137.1 GCA_030855835.1 Actinomycetota bacterium
GTCGAGGGCATCGCGTACGGAGACGACGGCATCCATCACAACGCCAAGTCAGGCACCCTGCACATCGACTGCTCGACGATCCGGCCCGACGTCGCCCGACAGCTGGCCGCCGCGGGCGCCGAGCACGACCTGAGGGTGGTCGACGCGCCGGTGAGCGGCGGTCAGGCCGGTGCGGTCGAGGCCAAGCTGTCGATCATGGTGGGTGGCGCCGACGCCGACGTGGAGTCCGGGCGCCCGCTGCTGGACGCGATGGGCTCGACGGTTGTCCATGTCGGGCCGGCCGGTGCCGGGCAGACGGTCAAGGCGGCCAACCAGCTCATTGTCGCCGGCCACCTCGAGCTGCTGGCCGAGGCCATCGTGTTCCTGGAGGCGCACGGCGTGGACACCGAGGCCGCCATCGAGGTCCTCGGCGGCGGGCTGGCCGGCAGCACGGTGCTGGACCGCAAGGCGGCCGGGATGCTCGCCCGCACGTTCGACCCCGGCTTCCGGGTCGACCTGCACCACAAGGACATGGGCATCGTCACCTCGGCGGCGCGAGAGGCCGGCGTCGCGATCCCGCTCGGTGCGCACGTGGCCGACCTGGTGAGCGCTCTGCGCGCCCAGAGCCACGGCGACCTCGACCACAGTGCGCTGCTGCTTCTCGTCGAGCAGCTGTCCGGCCGCTCGTCCGCCACCCGCACCGAGGAGGCCTGAGTCATGGCCCGGATGCGCGCCGTCGATGCCGCCGTCCTGATCCTGGAGCGGGAGGGCATCCGCTGTGCCTTCGGCGTCCCCGGAGCAGCGATCAACCCGATGTACAACGCGATGCTGCGCCGAGAGACGATCACCCACTACCTCGGGCGCCACGTCGAGGGCGCGGTGCACATGGCCGAGGGCTACAGCCGGGCCACCCCGGGCAACATCGGGTTGTGCCTGGCCACCAGCGGCCCGGGGGGGACCGACACGATCACCGGCCTCTACTCCGCGCTGGGCGACTCGGTGCCGCTGCTTGCCGTCATCGGACAGGCCCCCGTCGCCAAGCTGCACAAGGAGGACTTCCAGGCCGTCGACATCGCCGCGGTCGCCAGGCCGGTCACCAAGCACGCCGAGACGGTCATGGAATCGGCGCAGGTGCCGGGAGCCTTTCAACGAGCCTTCCACATCATGCGCTATGGGCGGCCGGGGCCGGTCCTGCTCGACCTGCCGTTGGATGTGCAGCTGGGCGAGATCGACTTCGACATCGACGCGTACGAGCCGCTGCCGGTGGCCAGGCCCGCCGCGACCCGGGCCCAGGCCGAGAAGGCTCTGGATCTGTTGGCTGCCGCGGAGCGACCACTGCTAATAGCAGGTGGCGGGGTCGTCAACGCCGACGCCGCCGACCTGCTCGTGCAACTCGCCGAGCTGCTCGACGTGCCCGTCATCCCGACGCTGATGGGCTGGGGGGCCATCCCGGACGACCACCGGCTGATGGCAGGCATGGCCGGGCTGCAGACCGCACACCGGTACGGGAATGCCACCGTGCTCGCGTCGGACTTCATCATGGGCATCGGCAACCGCTGGGCCAACCGGCACACCGGCGGCCTGGATGTCTACCGCGCCGGGCGGACGTTCGTCCATGTCGACATCGAGCCCACCCAGATCGGTCGCATCTTCGCTCCGGACCTCGGCATCGTGTCCGATGCGAAGGCGGCTCTGGAGCGGCTGGTCGCGGTGGCCACCGAGCGCCGGGGCGCCGGGGCGCTGCCGGACCGCAGCGACTGGGTCGCCGAGTGCGCCGAGCGCAAGCGCACCCTGCACCGTCGCACCGACTTCCCCAACGTGCCGATCAAGCCGCAGCGGGTGTACCAGGAGATGAACCGGGTGTTCGGCCGCGACACCCGCTACGTGAGCAACATCGGGCTGTCCCAGATCGCCGGCGCGCAGTTCCTGCACGTCTACAAGCCACGTGGCTGGATCGACGCGGGGCAGGCCGGCCCGCTGGGCTGGACGGTTCCAGCGGCGTTGGGTGTCTGTGTCGCCGACCGTGAGTCGACCGTCGTCGGCCTGTCCGGCGACTATGACTTCCAGTTCCTGGTGGAGCAGCTCGCCTGTGGTGCGCAGTTCAAACTGCCCTACATCCAGGTGGTGGTGAACAACTCCTACCTCGGTCTGATCCGACAGGCGCAGACCAGCTTCGAGATGGACTACTGCGTGCAGCTTGCCTTCGAGAATGTGAACTCACCGGAGTTGGACAGCTACGGCGTCGACCACGTCAAGGTGGCGGAGGGGTTGGGGTGCAAGGCCGTCCGGGTGCGCGACCCCGAGGAGTTGGTCGCCGGGTTCGAGAAGGCGCTGGCGATGATGGCCGAGTTCCGGGTGCCGGTCGTCGTCGAGGTGATCCTCGAGAAGGTCACCAACATCGCGATGGGCACCGAGCTGAACAACACCACGGAGTTCGAGGAACTGGCAGACATCTAGCGGGCACCTGTGGGGGTACCGGCTCATTGGAGGTTGGGGTGAGTTCGCCGCCGGCGAGGATCATTCGGAGCCGGTAGTTGGTCGGGTTGCGGAAGCCGGCCGGCGATGCGGTGGTGCAGTTCGATGATCCCGTTGATGGCCTCGGTCCCGCCGTTGTTCGCGCGGCCGGTGGTGAAGTAGGCGAGGAACTGCTCGCGCCAGGGGCGCAGGGTGCGGCCGAGGCGGGCGATCTCGGAGACCCCGTTCCATCGACGCCGACCGCGATGATCCTCCGGGCACCGGTGTTCTGCATGGTCGTCCTCTTTCGCCGTTTCCTCGTCCACGATGCCCGGGGCGGTGGACGTTACGGAGAGGCCGAGGACGCGACTCCGCGGGACCTAAGACGCTTGCCGCCTCTGGCGCCCCCTCTACAGCCTGGCGGCATGCGCAAGAACACGTGGCTCGGTGCCGGCGTTGTCGTCCTGGGAATCGGGATCGGGCTGTGCGCCGTCTTTGGCCCGATGCACACGGGGTACGCGAGGATGGCGCGGTGATACAACCAGCGGAGCTCGACGTCGACCGGGTCCGCGCGGGTTTCCCTGCGCTGACCGAAGAGGTCGCCTATTTCGACGGACCCGGCGGGTCGCAGCTGCCGTCCGGGGTCGGCGAGGCGATCGCCGGCACGAACTGCTCGGGCATCGCCAACCGGGGCTCGGTGACCGTGGCCGAGCGCCGGGCCGACACGGTGGTCGTCGGCGCCCGCGAGGCCGTCGCGGACCTGCTCGGGTGCGACCCGGTTCGGCCGCTCGATGACCCAGCTGACCTACGACCTGGCTCGCACGCTGGCCGGGCAGTGGAGCCCGCGTGACGAGGTCGTCGTCACCGTCTCGACCACGACGCCAACGTCACCGGTTGTCCCCCGGCCGGTTCGTAGGAGGGATCTGAGTTGTCGCACACCAGCACCGAGCACCAGCGCCGAGCAGACCAACCCCGAGCAGACCAGCGCCGGGGGCGGCGGTCACCGGACCGGGCATTCCGCCGGTCCCGACGGGCGGTCCGGCCACGACGGTGACGTCCTCGGTGCCACCCGGCGCTCGCTGGACGACCTGCTCGGCGACTGTGTGCACTGCGGCTTCTGCCTGCCGACCTGCCCGACGTACGTACTGTGGGGCGAGGAGATGGACTCCCCTCGCGGGCGGATCCACCTCATCGACCAGGTGCAGCACGGTGCCCCGATGAGCGACGAGGTGGTTGAGCACCTCGACGCCTGCCTGGGCTGCATGGCCTGTGTGACCGCCTGCCCGTCCGGCGTCCAGTACGACCAGATCATCGAGACCGCCCGGGTCCAGGTGGAGGAACGCCATCAGCGGCCGCCGCGGCAGCGGCTGCTGCGCGAGGCGATCTTCGCGGTGTTCCCTACCCGCACCGGCTGCGGGCGATGCGCGGCCCGCTGGCCGCCTACCAGCGAAGCGGGCTGCAGCGTCTCGTCCGGCGCAGCGGCGTGCTGGCGAGGTTGTCGCCGACGCTGGCCACCATGGACGCCGTCGCGCCGGAGCTCGGGCGGCGTACCCGGCTGCCGGAGCGGGTGGCGGCCCGCGGCACCCGCCGGGCGGTGGTGGGAATGCTCACCGGGTGTGTGCAGCGCGAGTTCTTTCCCGAGGTCAATGCGGCCACCGCCCGGGTGCTGGCGATGGAGGGCTGCGACGTGGTGATCCCGGCGGCGCAGGGTTGCTGCGGGGCACTGTCGGTGCACAACGGCCGGGCCGCCGAGGCCCGGGGTTTCGCCCGTGCCCTCGTCGACGCCTTCTCCGCCGCCGAGGTCGACCGGGTGGTCGTCAACTCGGCCGGCTGCGGTTCGTCGATGAAGGAGTACGCCGAGCTGCTGGCCGACGACCCCGCGTACGCCGAGCGGGCAGCGGCCTTCGCCGGGCGGGTCCGGGACGTCACCGAGGTCCTGGTCGAGCTGGGACCGGTCGCCGAGCGGCACCCGCTGGATCTCAGCGTGGCCTACCACGACGCCTGCCACCTGGCCCACGCGCAGGGGGTCCGGGCGCAGCCGAGACAGCTGCTCGGGGACATTCCGGGGCTGGAGCTGCGCGAGATCCGCGAGGCGGCGGTGTGCTGCGGAAGCGCCGGGGTG
>JALYQN010000155.1 GCA_030855835.1 Actinomycetota bacterium
GGTCGAGGTGGTCCGTCCCGGTACGGTGACCGTCCGCGCCGGCGACCACGTTGCCAGCGCCAACACGTTCACCGCCCACGACCATCACTTTGCGCTGGTCGACGTCACCGGCTTGGCGCCGGGCTCGCACCTTCCCTACGAGGTGCTCCTCGACGACGACCCGATCTGGCCGCCGCCGCGATCGCTGTTCCCGCCCAGCGCGCTGCGCACCCTGGACCTGTCCTCGCCGGTGCGGATCGTGTTCGGCACCTGCCGCGCCTCGGTGCCGCACGACCGCCGCACGAACCGCAGGTACGGCATCGACGTGCTGCGTGCCTTGGCGTTGCGGCTGGCCAGCGGCGGCCTGCCCGAGCCGGCGCAGGGACACGACGTCGGTTGGCCGTCGCTGCTGCTGTTCCTCGGTGACCAGGTGTACGCCGACGAGACGTCGAACGCGATGCGCGAGTACATCTCGCACCAGCGCGACATAGAGCAGGAGCCGGGCGAGGAGCTGGCCGACTTCGGCGAGTACGCCCACCTGTACCGCCTGTCGTGGACAGAGCCCACCGTGCGGTGGGCGCTGTCGACGCTGCCCAGCGCGATGATGTTCGACGACCACGACGTCCGCGACGACTGGAACACCTCGCACGCTTGGCGCGAGAAGATGCGGGCCACGGCGTGGTGGAGGGGGCGCATCGTGGCCGGCCTGTCGTCGTACTGGATCTACCAGCACCTGGGCAACCTGTCCCCGGCCGAGCGGGGCAATGACCGGGTCTGGCAGCAGGTGTGCGCGGCCGGTGACCAGGACGTCGGCACGTTGCTGGACAGCTTCGGTGCAGCCGCCGACGACAACCCAGAGGCGTACCGCTGGAGCTATCGCCGTGACCTGGGCCGGAACAGGCTGGTCGTGATCGACTCGCGGGCCGGACGGGTGACCGAGCCCGCGAACCGGGCCATCCTGGACCACAAGGAGGTCAAGTGGCTGGACGCACAGCTCACCGGCGACTTCGACCACCTGCTCATCGCGACATCGGTCCCGTTCCTGCTGCCGATGGGCTTGCATCACATGGAGTCGTGGAACGAGGCGGTCGTCGCGGGGGCGTGGGGGCAGCGCGCTTCGGGTCGGGCAGAGCAGCTGCGGCAGGCTTTCGACCTGGAGCACTGGGCGGCCTTCCAGCGTACGTTCCGGCAGGTGCAACAGATGGTCGCCGAGGTCGCGTCCGGTGGGCGTGGGGAGGCGCCGGCGAGCGTGCTGTTCCTGTCCGGCGACGTGCACCACTCCTACCTGGTCGAGGGTGACCTGCCGAGCGGGCCGGGCCAGTCGCGCGTGCTGCAGGCGGTGTGCTCACCGATCCGTAACCCGCTGCCGCAGGTGATGCGGTTCGTGACCGCAACGCTTGCTTACGGGGTGGCCGGCACGGTAGGGCGGGTGCTTGCCCGCAGTGCCCGGGTGGCCGAGCCGCCATGGACCTGGCGGGTCGTCGACGGGCCGTGGTTCGACAACGCGCTGGCGACTCTCGACCTGGACGGCCGCCAGGCCCTCCTGGCCTGGGAGACGGCACGGGAGGGGCCTAGCGACGATCACCTGCTGTGGTGTCCGGTGGCGCGCACCCAGCTGGTGTGAGTGGCGGGTGGGAAACGAGGGGTGCGACAGATTCGCGGCCGATGCGACGGCAATGTCTCTTCACCGGTCCCCGGCCTAGGCTGAGCTTGTGTCGGTGACCCTCGCTGCCGTGCAGCGCGCCCGCGACGTCCTGGGCGAGGTCGCACTGCGCACACCGATGGAACGCTGCCGTGCGCTGGAGCACATTGTTGGTGGCAAGGTACTGCTCAAGTGCGAGAACCTGCAGCGTGCCGGCTCGTTCAAGATCCGCGGCGCTTACACCCGCATCGCCGGGCTGTCAGCGCAAGAACGGGCGCTGGGGGTCGTCGCCGCCAGCGCCGGCAATCACGCCCAGGGGGTGGCGCTCGCGGCCTCGATGCTCGACACCGCCGCGACCGTGTTCATGCCGCACGGTGCCACGCTGCCCAAGGAGCGAGCAACTCGAAGCTACGGCGCGCAGGTGCACTTTTGCGGCACGACCATCGACGAGGCGCTCCAACAGGCCCTCAAGTTCGCCGCCGACACCGGGGCGGTGCTGATCCACCCGTTCGACCACCCCGACGTCGTGGCCGGTCAGGGCACTCTTGGGCTCGAGATGCTCGAGCAGGTGCCGCAGGCGGCCACGATCGTGGTGCCCTGCGGCGGCGGCGGCCTGCTCGCCGGGGTAGCGATCGTGGTCAAGACGTTGCGCCCTGACGTACGGGTGGTGGGTGTCCAGGCCGAGGGTGCGGCGAGCTACCCCGCCAGCCTGGCCGCCGGGGAGCCGGTGCCGGTGAGGTCGATGGCGACCATGGCCGACGGGATCGCCGTCGGCCGCCCGGGAGATGTGCCGTTCGAGTCGGTCGCAGAGCTGGTCGACGATCTCGTGACGGTCAGCGAGGAGGCGCTGTCACAGGCGCTGCTGCTGTTGCTGGAGCGGGCGAAGCAGGTGGTTGAGCCGGGCGGCGCCGCCGGCGTGGCGGCGCTGCTGGAGCACGGGTCGCGCGACGGGTTGTTCCCGGGTCCGGTCGTCGTGGTCCTGTCCGGCGGCAACGTCGACCCGCTGCTGCTGATCCAGGTCGTGCGACACGGCATGGCCGCCGACGGCCGGTACCTGTCGCTGACGGTGCAGGTGCCCGACCGGCCCGGTCAGCTGGTGCGGGTGCTGAGCCTGCTTGCCGAGGCGGGGGCCAACGTGCTGGATGTGGTGCACCAGCGGGTCTCGCGGAACCTCAACGTGGACGAGGTCGAGATAGCGCTGCAGGTCGAGACGCGCGGCGGCGAGCACTGCTCGGCGGTGGTGAGTGCCCTACGCGATGCGGGGTACCCGGCGACGGTCGACTGAACGCCGCTAAGCCGTCTGACCAGTCGCCGACGGGTCCGCGCCGGCCCCGTACCGCTCCCGCCGGGCGTCGGCCTCGGCGGCCACCTTGCGGCGGACCTCGTCCATGTCCACGTCGCGGACGGACGCGATCAGCTGCTCGAGTGCCGCGGCCGGCAGGGCACCGGCCTGCGCGTGCAGCAGGATGCCGTCGCGGAAAGCCATCAGCGTGGGGATCGACCTGATGCCCAGCTGTCCAGCCAGAACCTGCTCGGCCTCGGTGTCGACCTTGCCGAAACCGATGTCCGGGTGCTGTTCCGAGGCGGCCTCGTAGACCGGCCCGAACGAGCGGCACGGTCCGCACCAGGCTGCCCAGAAGTCGACCAGAACGATGCCGTCGGCGGCGATCGCCTGCTCGAACGTGTCGGTGGTCAGATCCACCGTTCCGGTGGTCGAGTCGAAGGCTGCCATGAGCCGGCCAACAGCGCCCGGACGCCCCACATTCCGGA
>JALYQN010000159.1 GCA_030855835.1 Actinomycetota bacterium
GGCTGCCGGTGGACCTGGCGACCACCTTGATCCCGGACGCGTACACGACGCGGGAGTTCTTCGACCTCGAGCGGGAGCGGGTGTTCGCGTCCAGCTGGGTCGCTGTCGCCTGCACCTCAGACGTGGACCGGCCCGGGCGGGTCGTGGTCGTCGACGTGGCGGGGCGCTCGGTCATCGTCACCCGCAACCGCGAGGGTGCGCTGCGGGCGTTCCACAACGTCTGCCGCCACCGGGCCACCAAGCTGCTCACCGACGGGCAGGAGCGGCTGAAGCGGATCCGCTGCCCGTACCACAGCTGGACGTACGACCTCGACGGGCGGTGTCTCGGCACTCCGCTGTTCGAGGGCTCGGACATCCCGACGGACCATCACGGCGCATTCGACATGTCCGACGTACAGGGGTTCGACCGGGCCGACTACGGTCTGCTGCCGGTGGGCGTGGACAGCTGGGGGTTCCTCGTGTTCGTCAACCTTGACGAGAACGCGGCGCCGTTGTCCCACCAGCTCGGTGACCTGCCCGAGCGATTT
This sequence comes from Actinomycetota bacterium, assembly GCA_030855835.1. Taxonomy (GTDB): domain Bacteria; phylum Actinomycetota; class Actinomycetes; order Propionibacteriales; family Nocardioidaceae; genus JACCVL01. The sequence goes on from JALYQN010000159.1 coordinate 528, forward strand.
GCCGCGTACCGCCTCGACGAGTGGCGCGCAGTGCGGCGCACGCAATACGGCGTGGATGCGAACTACAAGCTGGTGGGCGAGAACTTCATGGAGTACTACCACCTGCCCTGGGTGCACCCGGAGCTCATCCAGGTGTCCAAGCTGGCCGACCACTATCGCTGGCAGGGGGCAGGCATGTACACCGGGATGTGCACCACGCCGGTTTCGCGCAACACCAACGCCGGTGGTTGGGAGGGGCTGCCACCGATGGGCAGCCTCGGCGCCGAGGACGCCAACAGTGGGCGGTTCGTCTGGCTGTTCCCCAGCACGGCGATCACGGTGCTGCCGAACCACGCGTTCGTGTTGTTCTCCCGACCGGACGGGCCGGCGCGCACCGTCGAGGAAGCAGTGCTGCTGGTGCCGCCGGGCACCGCCGACAACCCCGGCACCGAGGCCGGGCTGGACCAGCTGGCCGGCTTCTGGGACCTGGTGAACCGGCAGGACCTCGACATCGTGGCGCGGGTGCAGGCGGGCCTGGCCAACCCGGCCTACCGCGGGGGGCGGATGTGCTACCGATTCGAGGAGCCACTGCACCGGTTCCAGAACATGGTCATCGACCGGATGCTCGGCCTCGACCGCGTCCCCGCCGGTGACGACGCTGCGATGACCCCGATGTCGCCCACCGACCCGTGAGCGAGCAGGTCCCGGCGGAGCTGCCGAAGGTACGGGGTGAGCTGTTCGTCGGCGGGGAGTGGGTGCCGGCCCGCTCAGGTGCGAGCCTCGAGACCCTCGACCCCTCCACCGAGCGGGTGCTGACCACCGTGGCCCGCGGCGGTCCGGACGACGTAGCCGACGCGGTCGCAGCCGCCCGGGAGGCGTTCGACGGTGGTTGTCGCCGGATCACCCCCGCGGCCAGGGCGCACCTGCTGTCCCGGCTGGCCAGGTCACTGGAACAGCGCGAGGAGGAGTTCGCCCGGCTGGAGACGCTGGACACCGGCAAGCCGCTGTCGTTCGCGCGTGACGAGATAGCCGGCTGCGTGCGGTACCTCGACTACTACGCCGGTACCGCGGACAAGATCCACGGCGAGACGATCCCGCTGGGGCAGGACTACCTGGACTACACGGTGCGGGAGCCGGTCGGCGTGACCGCGCACATCACACCGTGGAACGCACCGCTGTCGATGGTCTGCAGGAGCCTCGCGCCGGCGCTTGCCGCCGGCAACACCGCTGTGGTCAAGCCCGCCGAGCAGACCCCGCTCACCGCGCTGAAGCTCGCCGAGCTGATGGTCGAGGTCGGGTTCCCGCCGGGCACGTACAACGTGGTGACTGGGACCGGAGACGAAGCGGGCAGCGCGCTCAGCAGGCATCCAGGGATCGACGCCTTGACGTTCACCGGCTCGGTCGCCACCGGGCGTGCCGTGCTGCGAGCGGCCGCCGAGCACGTCAAGCCGGTCGTGCTGGAGCTCGGCGGCAAGTCGCCGCAGGTGGTCTTCGCCGACAGCGACCTCGACCTCGCCGCGGCCGAGATCGCCAAGGGCATCTACTCCAACGCCGGCCAGTACTGCGACGCGGGGTCTCGGCTGCTGGTGGAGGAGTCCGTGCACGAGCCGATGGTGGCCCGGCTGGCCGCCCGCTCGCGTGGGCTACGCCTCGGTCCCGGGATCGAGGACCCGGACATGGGGCCACTGGTCTCCGCCGAGCACCGGCAGCGCGTCCTTGGCTACATCGAGTCCGGCGTCGCCGATGGCGCGACCCTGGTGACCGGCGGAGCGGCAAGTGGGCTCGACACCGGCTACTTCGTCGCGCCGACCGTCTTCGACGACGTGGACCCGGCGATGCGGATCGCCCGGGAGGAGATCTTCGGCCCGGTGCTCGCCGTCCTGCCGTTCGGCAGCGAGGCCGAGGCTGCCCAGATCGCCGACGGCACCGACTACGGGCTGGCGGCCGGCATCTTCACCCGGGACCTGGACCGCGCGCTGCGATTCGCTCGCGACCTGCAGGCCGGGTACGTGATGGTCAACGAGTACTTCACCGGCGGTGTCGGCGCACCGTTCGGCGGGTTCAAGCTCAGCGGCTTCGGCCGCGAGCGCGGGCTCGCCGCCCTGGACAACTACACCCGGGTGAAGAACGTCGTCGTCCGCATTCGGGACCGGTGACCGCCGGACTCAGCGGTGGGTACCGCCCAGGGCGCGGCCGGAGGAGGTGGCCGCTGCCAGTGCGGCGTACGATCACGCGACGATCGCCTCCAGCACGTCGTCGAGCAGGTCGGCGTGCGCGCGGCACCATGGGGGCGTGGTGCAGTCGGTAGAGCTGTTGCTGGATCGGGCCAGCGACGCAGCCGTACGCGCGCAGTGGGATCGCTTGTGCGGCGCCGGGCTGCCGAGCCAAGCCCGACACACCGGCGCGTCGAACGCCCCGCACGTCACGCTGGCCGCGCGCGAAGCCATAGACCCCGGTGCTGAGCCGGGCCTGCGGGCGGCCGTCGCCGGTCTTCCGATGCCGCTGCGGTTGGGGGCGCTGGCCTGCTTCGGTCGGGGCAGGTTCGTCCTCGTACGGCTGGTGGTACCCGACGCCCGGCTCCTCGCACTGCACGCAGCGGTCGCCCACGTTCTCGGTCCCGACCCCGATGGTCTGCGCAACCTGGCCCCCGGTGAGTGGACGCCGCACGTGACGCTGGCCCGCCGGTTGACCGGCGAGCAGGTCGCGAGGGCGTTGGGGGAGCTGGACGGGGCCGGCGAGCAGACCGGCGTCGCGGTCGGCTGCCGCAGGTGGGACGCCGCTACCCGGACCGAGTGGTCGCTGCTGACCTAGCCGCCGCACGTTGGGGTGCCCACCGTTTGAGCGGTACCCCCGCCGGCCTCGCCGCCCGGTGGCGTCCGGGGTGCCGCGGCCTCGACGAAAGTGATGCTGGTGCCGGCGCGGGTGAGGACGAGGCGAGCACCGGTGATGTCGTACAGCGGCTGCCTGGACAGGAAGGTTTCCAGCCACCGGTCCTGTGCTATCAGGGCGGGTTCGCAGCCCATCTCCGTCTTTGTCAGCGACTCAGGCAGGGCGAGCAGCCCGCCGTGGAGCCGGACCGGCCCGCTCATCGTGTTGCAGCCGACGCTGGCGGACAGGCGGGTGTCGGTGTCGAACGACAGCGACACCCGGGATCCGGGCAGCAAAGCGCGGGTCGGCGCTGCATCGATGTCGGCTGACACGAAGGTCCGGCCGGTGAGCCCGTCGTTGCCGGCGCCGGGTGAGTCACCACCCGATCCGGTGCCACAGGCGGTGAGCGCAGCCAGCCCGAGCAGGACCCCGAGGAGCATCTTCATGACGGTCGGACGCAAGGCGTGACGACTCGGTTCCATGATGGTTGTCGCTTGCCTCGGGCGGTCGTACGCTCGGCCTTCCAGCACCCGGTGCGCCATGAGAAATGAGTTGTGCGATGCGCAACGCTCTGCACGCCCCTGGGGTGCTTGCCGCCCTCGAGTCGGCGCGGTACGAGGTGTTGCCGACTGCTGGGGTCGAGGACGACGTGCTCGCCTGGGTTCCTGCCGGCGCCACGGTCACGGTGACCGCCTCGCCGGGCAAGGGCCTCGACGCCACCTTGGACTGTGCCGAGC
>JALYQN010000163.1 GCA_030855835.1 Actinomycetota bacterium
CCCTGTTGCGCCCACCAGCATCGCCGCCGGTCAGCCCGCACTGGCGGTTCTGCCGACCGGTCGCGTGCAACACACGTGCAACAGAAGTCACGGCTGGGACAGTCACCAGAACCGTTGGCTTAGACCACCGCGACGGCTTAACTTTTCCGTGATGAATCCTGGCCAGCCGTGAGCGAGCGCCTCGCGGAGGAGTGCGAGGAGGGGTATGAAGGGCCTGACGGTGCTGACCCCGGCGGGATGGACTGGGAGGACTTCTGCGCCGGTAATCTCGCCGGCCATGCCGACCGGCTGCGCGGTACCCACGTCCCCTTCGAGGGAGCGAGTTATGGCGGCTGGGACTACGACTAGGTGTGATGACCAGGCACGTTGGTCGAGATCGTGCGACGACACGATCTGATGTCGTAGATGGGTGAAGACCTCCCGATGTGGAGTGGAGCTGTCTAAGGAACCGCTCCCACTAGGAGGTCTTCGTGTCCCACGCTACCCATGCCAACGCTGCCCTGACGCCTCGTGCCCGACTGCGGTTGGCGCGGTTGATCGTTGAGCAGGGCTGGCCGATTCCACGCGCTGCCGAGCGTTATGACGTGTCGTGGCGAACGGCGAAGAAGTGGGCCGTGCGCTACCGGGCCGAGGGGCCGGCCGGAATGGTCGATCGGTCCTGTCGGCCGCACCGGCAGCCAAACCGAACACCGCAGCGGCTGGTCCGCAAGATTGTGCACCTGCGCTGGAAGCAACGCTTGGGTCCCGTCGAGATCGGCGACCGGCTCGCCATGCCGGCCTCGACGGTGCACGCGGTGCTGGTCCGCTGCCGGCTTAACCGGCTCTCCCACATTGATCGCGTCACTGGTGAGCCGATTCGCCGCTACGAACACGAACATCCCGACGACCTGATCCACGTCGACGTCAAGAAGCTCGGCAGAGTCCCTGACGGCGGCGGGTGGCGCTACGTCGGCCGCAAGCAGGGCAACCGCAACCGGGCCGCGACGCCGGACCTGCCCCGCAACAAGTGGCGAAACCCGCTCAGCGGAACGTGCTATGTGCACACCGTCATCGATGACCACTCCCGCGTCGCCTACGTCGAGGCCCACAGTGACGAGACAAAGGAAACCGCCGTCGGGTGCTGCGCCACGCGGTGGCCTGGTTCGCCGAGCGCGGCGTGAGCGTGCAGCGGGTCCTCAGCGACAACGGCAGCTGCTACAAGTCGAACCTGTGGCGCCAGACGTGCGCCGACCTAGGCATCACGCCGAAGAAGACCCGGCCCTACCGGCCGCAGACCAACGGCAAGATCGAGAGGTTCCACCGCACCCTGTCCGAGGGGTGGGCGTTCAACAAGTTCTACAACTCCGAATCGGTCCGGCTCGCGGCTCTGCCAGCATGGATCCACGAGTACAACCATCACCGGCCCCACTCGGCCATCGGCAAACACTCACCGATCACACGGTTGAACAACCTGGCTGGGCATCACAACTAGTCGTCCCGTCTGACCCGCTATCTCCGTGTCAGGTGAACGACTACCCGCGCGATACAAGACAGGACCGCGAACACGACCGCCGCCGTCAGCGGCCCTTCCTGCACCGGCAGGTCCAGCACCGTCCGCGCGGTCGTCACCAGCGACCCCGCGACCAGCGCCACGCCGACCACGGGCAGCAAAGGTCGCCATAACCGGATGGGCAGTTGGTAGAGACCAGTTGCGGTGTTGCCGCCCACGATCAGTGCGGACAGCAACAGCATCGATCCGACACCGCCGGGGCGGGCGATCAACCAAGCCGCGAACAGCGCCACGCAGTCCAGCACCACGAGGGCGGGGGTGAGGGTACGGGTCTTGGACGCGACAGTCATCGACGCACGCTACGCCGCACTCAAGCGGGTGTCAGGGGATCGGCACCGCCGGGCAGCGGGTCACTACAGCAGGTGTGCAGGGCCCGCCGATCCGGCCGCCATGATGGCCACCGCGCCTACCACGGCGAGAAGGCAGGGAGGCGAGCAGGTGGCCCTGACTGGGAACAATACTGCGCCGGGCAGTACGCCGGCTGGGCCGACAAACTGCGCGGCATCTACCGACCGGTTGAGGCGAGCTGGGAAGGGTACGACGGCGACTAGCCGGCGTCGGCGGGCGTACCTATCAGCGCGGCGCAAATGGCCGCCGAGCGTGCTCGGGTACAGACCGGACTCAGCCAAACGACGGGGAGAGCTGCACGGATGCGAGGTCACTGTGACCGCCGAAAGGCTGACGCTCACGCGATGCTGTGATGCACGGCAGGCGAAGCCGGGCACGGCCCCGGCCGAGTGGTGCTCGGTCTGACGTCGGCCGGTTCACCTTTGCCGGGCCGCCTTGGTTGACCGGGAGTGGGTTTGGCTCGGGCTGGGTTCGCCACCGAGGTCGTGCCGCCCATGTCGCATCACGTGTGCGCCGCGCGATCGTAGCGACGGGCAGCGCGGGCAAGGTTGTACACGCCGCCGATGGACCCGTCAGCGTGGCGATAGACGACGACGGTGGGCCGACGATCGAAAAATGCCTGCTCGGCCAGCAGCTGCCACATCTTCGACTCGACTGCCGCCGGGTTACGGTAGAAGTCCGACTGCCGGATGATGACAGTGGGCCGTTCGTCCTTCGCGATCAGTAGCGCCATCGGGAGCGGTTCCTCGCCGGGCAGGAACACGTAGTCGTCTACGAGTGCGAGTGTGTGCGTCATCATCATCGTGTGCGACTCCCCGTGGACTGACTAGGAGCGCACCATCTTCCGGCAGAACGACGGACCGCGTGTCTGTTTCTCCGAATGAATCAGCTGCTGACCGCTCCAGATCACGGCGCGGGGCTTTTGGGTTGGTTGGTGCCGATTCGCCTGGCTTAGACGCGGACGGCTACGGCAGCGCGTGCCACACCAGACGGTCACCCGAATGGAGCATGAGCAATGATGCACTCAGCGTCGGCGCCATCCGGGTCCCGTCGTCAAGGAATCGAGGGGAATCGGATGAGAGGCACACTTTGGGGCGGCGTCGCGGCGGTGGCGCTGCTGGGCGCAAGCCTGGCCGCTACGCCAGCCACCTCCGCCGTACTGGCCGGTACCGACGAGCGGACCTGTGCGCCTGGTGCCGCGTCGTCCGCGCGGGTCGCCAAGGGCGGCGGGCTGAATGCGGAGCCGACCGAGAAGACGGCCGCTCAGCGGGCGGCTCTCGAACTCCGAACAACACAGCGGCTGCAACAGCGATACGGGACACAGCGGCCCGGCGTCCGCCGGACCAAGATCGACGTGCACGTGCACGTGCTCCTCAAGCGCAACGGCGACAAGAACACCTCGACCCGCACGGTGGAGCGACAGATGAGGGCCATCAACCGTGCATTCGCCGGTCGGAGCTCGAAGCCCGCCGTCCAGACACCGTTCCGGTTCCGGGTGCGCTCGATCGACCGGACCCGCAACACCGACTTCTACAACTGGGGGTTCCGGGACGACGACAAGGCGGCCAAGAAGCAGCTGCGCCGCGGCGGGTTCGACGACCTGAACATCTACATCGCCGACTTGGGCGACAGCCTGCTGGGTTACGCCTACTACCCCGGACTGGCCCGCAAGAAGCTGTTCCGAGACGGTCTGGTCGTCACCAAGGAGTCGCTCCCGGGTGGTTCGTTCGACCCGTACGCCAAGGGCGACACCGCGACGCACGAGATCGGGCACTGGTTGGGGCTCTACCACACGTTCGAAGGCAGCTGCGGACCCAACGGTGACTTCGTCACCGACACCCCCCGTCAACTTGCCGACGACAATGTGTTCAAGTGCGATGAGGAGCTGAACACCTGCGGTGAGAACCCGGGTGACAACCCGCTGACCGACCCGGTGCACAACTTCATGAACTACACCACCGACAGGTGCATCGACCGCTTCACCCGCGGCCAGCGGGACCGCATGGAACTCAACTGGCTGGCGTACCGGGCGGACGGGTGAACCGCACGCCCTGCTGAGGCAACCGTTTCAGAATGACCGCACCGCCCGGGAGTTGTCGCCCCGGGCGGTGCGGCTCCCACTGGGTAGTCGGCAAGGTGCAGTGCGTCGACGGATAGTCCTACGCTCAATTGGCGGCACAGTCGCCGCGCGAGCGATCGACGAGAGGAGGGCGTCGTGCCGAAGACCAGCAAGAGCGGCAAGCCGAAGCAGGAGGAGCTGCCCAGCACCCTGCGACGCTCGAACGCCAAGGCGCAGCGGACGTTCGCCAAGGCCCATGACTCCGCCGCCGACCAGTACGGCGACAGCGAGCGTGCGAACCGGGTTGCCTTCTCCGCCGTCAAGCACACCCACGAGAAAGTCGGGGACCACTGGGAACCCAAGGAACAGAACGGCCCCTCGGACGCGCGAGCCGAAGGCGGTGTGAACAGCACTGCACAGACTGCCGGTGGCGTCGACGCCAATGCGTCCAAGGCCCACCTGCAGGAGGTGGCCCGCCGCCTCGACGTGCGCGGTCGGTCCCGGATGAACAAGGACCAGCTCGTCCGTGAGATCGACAGGGCCAACGACCGGCAGACCCGCGACGCACGGAGCTGAGGACCGGACGCAGCGCCGCCATGGCCTGGCGCAGGGACGACGCGGTCACCCGCGCGATGCGGGACGTGCCGCGTGCCGACTTCTTGCCAGCCGACCAGCGTCAGCGGGCTGACAAGGACGTACCGCTCCCCCTCGGCGACGGGCAGACCAGCTCTCAGCCGCGGACCGTGGCCGCGATGCTGCGGCTGCTCGAGGTGCGCCCCGGGCACCGGGTGCTCGACGTCGGCGCCGGGTCGGGCTGGACGACCGCCTTGCTCGCCCAGCTGGTGGGCAGCTCCGGCGTCGTCGTGGGCGTCGAGCTGCTCCCACGGCTGGCGCGCTGGGCGGCGGGCAACGTCGCTGTGTACGACATGGACTGGGCGCAGGTGCACGAGGCCGAGGCCGGAGTGCTGGGGCGACCGGGTGACGGACCCTACGACCGGGTGCTGGTGTCGGCCCAGGCGCGTGAGCTGCCGCACCAGCTGGTCGACCAGCTCGTCGCGGGTGGACTCATGGTGGTCCCCGTCAGTGGTGAGATGTGGCGGGTGCGGCGCCAGCCGGACGGCACCGTCGATGTGAGCCGGCACGGGGTGTACCGGTTCGTCCCGCTTCGCTGATCTGCCGGCCTGACGGGCTCGACAGCGGATGCGGGGGGCGCCGCCGTGGCAGACCCGACCCTAGAACTCGTACGGGCCGAACCTGCCCCAGGCCACGACAGCCGCGAGAATCCCGAGAACGGCGTTGACGATCACCATCGGCTGCTCGCTACGCCGCAGGTGCGTGATGGCGGCGCCGACCATGAGCAGGACCAGGCCGAGCGCAGCCAGTGGCGTCAGGACAGGCGCGAGGTCGAGCAGGGGCGGCAGCACCAGGCCGATCGCCGCCAGCACCTCGAGCGAACTGATCGCCCTGATAGCGCCCTGCGAGAAGTCGTTGACCCAAGCCATGCCCGAGGCGGCGAGCTTCTGCTTGGGCTGAGCCAGCTTCATCACCCCCGCCGCACCGAACGCCGCCGCGAGGGTTGCTGCGATGATCCAGAGCACGACATCCATTCCTCAAGTGTGCTCGGAGTGCCCACTCAGCCGGCTTCGACGCGCTCGTGCTCGTGCTCGGCGATCCAGCTGTCGATATCGGCCCAGCGCTCGAACAACCACTCGATCCGGGCGTCGCGACCGGTGGGCACGTCCGCGGCGGGGTGGAACCACCAGCGCAGCCGCAGCGTCTTGTGGTCGGGCAGGACCCGCCAGGCGTCCCGGGCGCCGGTGATGTGCTCCAGCCCGGTGTGGGCCACGAACACCAGGTCCGCGTGCGGCGCCGCCTGAATCGCCGCCAGCACGCCACCCGGCCGCGGAGGAAGCACGTGCCGCATTCGCTCGGCCCTCTCGGCGTACGTGTTGTGGCCGCGGCGGCGGAGCCGGTCGATCGCCCGCAGTCGGCGGCGGGGGGTGAAGTTGCCGCCCTCGGGAAAGATCAGCAGGGCGTCCTCCTCGCCGAGGCCGGTCGCGAGGGTGGCGATCACCGCCTCGACATCGTCGCCGTCACGGGGGTCGGTGTTGATGAACCGCGCCGGCAGCCGGTGGAACAAGACGTCGACGACCGGGTCCAAGGCCATCGTGTCCTTCATCACCGTACGCGGCCGGCGCAGGTGGTCGCGGTTCATCAAGGTGTCCATCAGCAGCAGGCTGTCGCCGGGTCCGGCGTGTCGGCTGAGCACGATCATCGCGTTGGTCGACCCAGGGACGCCGTCGTCGAGCGGACTCCACGACACACCGTCGGTCTCGAGCCTCAGCACGAACACGCGTCGTGCGACGCGTACGAGTGCCCGCAGCAGCCCACGCAGCACGGCGTAGTGCTCGCGCTGGGAGCGTTCACTCGAGAATCGGCGACCGAAGCCACTGGTGACCCACAGGCCGAGCGCCGCGAGCAGCGCCACCAGCTCGAGCGACAGCCCGACGAAGGCGAACACCAGCAGCCGCGGGCCGCGCCACCGCCCCGGCAGCC
>JALYQN010000391.1 GCA_030855835.1 Actinomycetota bacterium
CGCAGCACCGGGTTTCCCGTCCGGTTTCCGCCCTCAGGCCAGGGCGCCCATCGGGTCCCAGGCCGGCAGCCGTACCGGCTCGGCGTCGAGCGCGGACAGCAGCTCGGCCGGCAACCGGTCGCGGTGCACGGCGATCTCGAAGACATACTCGGCGAACCAGCTGTCGTTCATCGTCCAGAAGCCCTTGTCGCCTCGCGACTCACCCCAGCTGTTCTCGACCCGCCACCGCCGGGGCACGCCCTCGTCCACGTCGACGCCGGTGAACAGCATGGCGTGGGTCATCAGCGTCGCCCGGTGCAACAGACGGTCCGCCTTGGTCATCGTGGTCCGGATGTCGTACAGCCCGTCGTAGTCGTACAGCCGCGCGTCCCACAGGCCGAGGCCGGAGTGCGACATCTTGTCGGTGTCGCAGCCGAACCACACCGGCTGCCCGTCGACGAGCGAGTCCATCGTCAGCTGCTTGAGCACATCGGCCTCGACGTTGAGATACACGACCGGCGCCGCACCCACCACGTTGCCGAGGTGCTCGACGGTGTACGTGCGTCCCACCACGTTGTCGGGCCGGGGGTCGTGCACGAGGCACACGTACTCCTCGATCGGGATGTTGACGTACCGCTCGGCGAAGTCCCGCGGACTCAACCACCCCTCGCGGTGGAAGCCGCGGTCCTTGTCCTGCCACTGCCAGTAGACCCGCTCCGGCGGGGTGCCGAGGTGGATGGCCAAGATGCGGTGCACCGTCGACAACACCTCGGTCTTCGTCTCGCGCAGGTCCCCGTCGCCGCGACCCGCCCGGACCTCGGCCCTGAGGTCGCGCGCGCCCTGGCGCAGGACCGTCGACAGCGCCCGGTTCAGCCGGCCGGTGTCCGACGAGGACTGCGTCTCGGGCATGGCGACCTTGGGCACCAGGCCGTGCTTGTTCACCAGGGCGACGAACATGTTCCACTGACCACCGTCCTCGGCCGGGCCGGCCAGCAGGTGCGCGACCGTACGGTCGTCGACGTCGCGGTCGGCGGTCTCGAGGATGGACTCCAGCCAGTGGTTCGCCTTCTCCAGCTTGTCCCAGAACATCAGGTGATTCTGCGAGAACTCGAAGTCCTTCACCCCCAGCGTCCGGGCGGCGCCGACCCGGAGCAGGTTGGCGCCGGCGAACAGCCAGCACCGGCCGCTCTTCTTCTGGTCGGTCACCGTCCAGTCGTCGAGCAGGTGCGACATCGACGGCTCGGTCCGTGTGACCACCGCCCGGTCGAGCGCCACGTCGTCGACCGGCGTGGTCGCGACGGCGTTCTGCAGCAGTCGATAGGTGGGAGTGGCGCCGAAGTCCTTCGCGAATCGCTCCACGGTCGCCTGGTCGAGTGCAGCCGGCATGCGCTCTCCTGTCTCGGAAAAGATGGAGGCGTCCGTGGTCCGCCTGCCACCGACAATAGTCCTGGGCGGGGAAATCGGCGTGACCGAACCGATGAGTCTCGCCAGACTGTCCACCATGGCCGCCGTCCCCGCGCTCAAGCTGCCTGCCGGATGTGCGGGCAGCGACGTCCGTCCGCTGCGACCGGCCGACGCCGGGGCCGTCGCCGGCCTGACGGCGGCGTACGAGGGCTCAATCCTCGGCGAGGTGCTGATCGAGCTCGCCGACATCCAGGCGGACTGGCAGCGGGCCAGCACCGACCTCGAGCACCGCTCGGTAGGCGTCTTCGAGACGGGGGAGGGGGCGCAGCGCAGGCTGGTTGCCTACGCCGAGCTGGGGCAGGACCGACGCGTCGAGGCGTGTGTGCACCCGGACCGCTGGGGTCTGGGGCTGGGTATCGCCCTGGTGCGCTGGTCCCGGGCCGTCGCCCGTGAGCGTGGCCTGGAACGGGTCGGCCAGACAGTGCCCGACGCCGACCTCGGGGCACAGAAGCTATTCGCGGTCGAGGGCTATCAGCGCCGCCATACGTCGTGGGTGCTTGCCCTGCCGGCCGAGCAGCAGATCCCGCACCGGCGACTGCCGGACGGCTACGCGATCGTCGACTTCGTCCCGGGCCGGGACGAGCAGCTCGCCTACCGGGTGGTCGAGGACGCGTTCAACGAGTGGCCGGACCGGGTCCCTTGCTCCTATGCCGACTGGGCCGCGGTTGTTCTCGGCCGCCCCGGGTTCGAGCCGTGGCAGCTACGGCTTGTCGTCGACCCGGACGGGCACGTGGTGGGCGCGTGCGTGCTGCACCTCGGGGACGAGTCCGGGTGGGTGCACCAGGTCGCCGTCGCGCGAGCGCACCGCCGGCGCGGTCTGGCACAGGCACTGCTCAGCGACGCCTTCACGTCCGCTCGTGGCGTCGGTCGGCCGCGCGCCGAGCTGTCGACCGATTCGCGCACCGGTGCTCTCGGCCTGTACGAGCACGTCGGAATGGTCGTCACGTCGTCGTACACGCACTGGGCGACGGCACCTTAGCGGTTCGCCGCCAAAGTCTGCAGTCGTGGCGCCGGGTATCGGGCGATCGGCCGACTCCGGCGGTCGAGGGGTTGCCGTCGCCGGGCCACTGCGTACGCTGAAGTCGGCGTCGGACCGTGGTAGCCCCGGGTCCCACAATTAGCCGCCGAGAGCGGTCACGCGCCGTGAGGCGCTCCCGGTCCGACGCCACCACCGCCCCCTGGTGCTCACCTGCTGGTGCTGCCGGTCAGGCCAGGTGGCCGGTGCGTTCCAGTCCGGCGGCGATCTCCAGCTGCTCAGCCGTGGTCACCAGCCGTGCGGCCGACTCTGTGGACGCCGGCGGGTCCTCGGCCAGCACCGCCCGACCCACCGCCACCACCCGGGCGAAGGCTGCGGCTCGCTCCAGTGCTACCGCAAGGTCGGCTACGACGACGCCGCGCAGCACCGTGTTGGTCAGCTCGCGCACCTCGTCGGCCCCCGGCGGGTCGACGACACCGGCTACGACGTGGTGCACCGGTGCAGCGGTACGCCCGGCCGCGAACTCGCGGGACGCCTTCGCGGGGTCGCGGTGCACGGCGGCGCGCAGCAGGTAGAGGCGCCACAG
>JALYQN010000255.1 GCA_030855835.1 Actinomycetota bacterium
GTCGACCGCAGGTCCCGCGACCCGACCTCGGACGCGAATGACGCGAGGAGACGCCGCGTCGAGTTGGACGTAGCTCTCGGGTTGTAGCTCCAGTCCCCGGAACGGACGAGGTCTAGTGGGCCGTCAGGCGAGGTGCCCCACCGCTTGCGCTGGAGCCAGTCACACGCTTGGTAACCAGCCGCCAGAAGCACGTCGTCGCCGGTCGTTCGGTACGTGCTGTCGGAGAACGCCTCCAGGTACCAGGGCTCCTGTCTCTGCTCCGCCGCCCACCAGCCGCCGAGCCACCCCCCGATCAGGATCGCGGTGGTGGCGACCGCGGCCGTCGCCCGAATCGCCAACACCCGGTAAGGCTCAGCCTGCTGCGGGGCCCATCGGCGTCGGACCGCGACGAGAACGCCGATGCTGCCGGTCAGCAGGTCGGGTCAGGTGTCGAGCCGTTCGGGCCGGCTGGCCTCCGCCCGCATCCTGGCTGCCTGGACCGCGTAGTCGACCCCGGTGACCAGGGTGGCCGCGACCGCGGCGAGCAGTACCGGCAGCCGCAGGTCGGCGAGCAGGCCGGACAGCGGCAGCAGGTACATCGTCACGGCGACGTTCTGGGTCAACGACTTCAGCTTGCCGCCTCGGGAGGCGGGAATCAGACCGTGGCGGCGTACCGCCATCCGCAGCATCGTGACCGCGAGCTCACGGCCCAAGATGACGGCGGTGGCCCACCAGGGCAGCTCACCGAGCAGAGACAGCCCGATCAGCGCCGTACCGACCAGAGCCTTGTCCGCTATCGGGTCGGCCATGATGCCGAAGTCGGTCACCTGGTCGCGCAACCGAGCGACGTGGCCGTCCATCAGGTCGGTGAGGCACGCCCCCACGTACACGGCGGCCAGCAGGACGCCGCTGCCGGCCGAGCCGTCGTCTCGGATCAGCAGCAGAGCCAGGACCGGAACCGCCAGCAGCCGACCCACGGTCAGCATGTTGGGCAGGTTGAGGCTGGACCGCTCCGCCACCGTCGTCATGTCAGGCGTGCTCCGAGTGGTCCGCGGGCAGGATCAGGTCGTCGGCCGCGACTCGGCTCTGGGAAGGAAGGGCGCCTTGAGGTGGCAGACCGGCGTTCGACGTCTGCTGCTCCGGTTCCCGCGACGCCGGCGGACCGTGCCGCCAGTCATGGCCGGTGGCGATCGCGCCCAGCACCACGGAGATCCACCCGAGGGCGGCACCGAAGATGTCGTCGACCACGTAGTGCCAGCCGAAGTAGACCGTCGCCACCACCGTGAGGCCGAGGTAGGTCCACAGGCCGATGCGAACCGCTCGGGGCAGGCCCACCCGGTACGCGAAGTACGCGGCGGTGAAGACCACTGACACGTGGAGGGACGCGAAGGCCGCTACACCGTGCACGGACCCGGTGTCCCAGGGCGCGAACATGACCGTGATGCGCGAGTTCCACAGCGCGTCCTGCAGTGCGCTGACCCCGGTCTCCGGCAGGGCCCGAAAGTTGGCCTCCTCGACGTACACCGGCCCCAGCGCCGGGACCACGTAGTAGCTGAGGGCTCCCATCGTCCAGTTGAGACACAGGGCCGTGACGTACCAGAAGCCGAGGGAGATGTTGCGGTTCCACACCAGCGCGGCGGCCAGGGTGATGGGCACGAACACCAGGTATGAGGCGTACACGAACGACAAGAAGTGCGCGGCCACGCCGGTGCCGAGCAGGAAGTGCAGGACGGCGGCAGGATCGGCGCCGAGGAACAGGATCGAGTCGGCCCGGCCGAGCCACTCGTCCAGCAGGTCGTCGCGAGCGAACGGCAGATAGCTCTTCAAATTCCGGTAGCTGACGTAGGTGATGTAGAAGGCACCCATGCCGGTGAGCGCAAGCCGCACCCGATGCCAGGGCCAACGCTCATGCACCACGCTGCGGGTCGCGGCCCACAGGTCACGCGTCGAACTGCTGCGACGGATCGCGCGAGGTATCAGGTCGATCAGGAAGAACACACCGAGGATCACCGGCAGCCGGATGTACGACGGGCCCGCCACCCCGTCGGGGTCGCGCAACGGCTTGTCTAGGATGAGGGCGCACACGACCGTGGCCGCACCCGTGACAACAGCCACGGCGACCGCGAACGCGTATGGCTTGCCCCGCACCCACTCATCCTACCGCCCAGATTCACGGCATGACCCCTGAGAATACGCGTGGCGTTCACCTCACCACGACCAGTGGCGAGCGTCACACTAAAGGCCCCGCACCGCCGATTCGACCTCGGTGTCGCCGGCGGCGAGCTCGAGGGTCACCCCGCTCGTGCCGGCGACGAGCAGGGCGAGCAGGACGGCCGCGACGTCGTCACGCGGCACCGCACCGCCCGGGACCGACGCGGACAGTCGCACCCGGTTGGTTCCGGGATCGTCGGTGAGCTGGCCAGGGCGCAGCACGACCCAGTCGAGGCCGCGGGACCGCACCGCGACATCGGCGGCCCCCTTGGCGCGCAGGTAGATCTGGAACACGTCGTCGCTGTCAGCCGCGTCCTCGTCGTCGGGCTCCACGGCGTTCACCGACGAGACCATCAGGTAGCGAGGTACGGCGGCGGCAACCGCCGCATCGGCGAGCAGCACCGCGCCGTCACGGTCCATCGACTGCTTGCGGGTGGCGCCGCTGCCCGGGCCAGCCCCCGCCGCGAAGACCACCGCGTCGGCTCCGCCGAGCACGGCTGCCACCGCCTCGATGTCGGAGTGCTCGAGGTCGATCACCGCCGCTTCGGCACCTGCTGCGCGGACGTGGTCGACGTGGTCCGGGTTGCGCACCAGTCCGACCGCCTGATGCCCCGCGTCCACCAGCAGGCGCAGCAGGCGTCGCCCGATCTGTCCGTGCCCTCCGGCGACCACGACCCGCATCGTCAGTGCCCGATGGGCAGCAGCCCGAAGCCGCCGCGGTCCTGCTCGGGCACCAGGTCGAGATACTCCGGGTGTTTGCGGATCAGCGCGGACACGAACGGGCAGTACGGCAGGACGAGTTGGTCTCGCGCGCGAGCAGTGTCGAGGATCGTGCGCACCAGCTCGGTCGCGACGCCGTGGCCGCCGTAGCCCGGCTCCACCTCGGTGTGCGGCATCGCCGCACGTCCGTCCTCGACATGGTAGACGGCGAAGCCGACTACCCGGCCGTCGACCAGCGCCTCGAACCGGTTCAGCTCGGGCGCCTCCCGCACAGTGACGTTCATCGTCCGCAGCCTCGCTTCACTCGGGAAGGTGCCTGGGAGAACGGTGCCGGCGGCCCCCTCCGGCGGCACCGAGAGTATCCGCCCCGTCACCCCCTCCACCATATCCGAAGCCAAACATTGACGCTGGGTAGCGGGCACCGGTGGTGGTGTTGGGGCTGCTGGTGCGGCACACTGGCACCGACGGACATTCGAGCCCGAGACCGAGGCCGCTGGGGAAGGCGACCCTCGAGCCTGGGA
>JALYQN010000270.1 GCA_030855835.1 Actinomycetota bacterium
TCTCGAGCGCGCGCAGCGCCGCAACGGTGGCGTGCACGATGTTGATGGCGTTGCTCGACCCGAGCGACTTGCTCAGGACGTCGTGGATGCCGGCGCACTCCAGCACTGCACGTACCGGTCCACCCGCGATGACCCCGGTTCCTGGGGCCGCGGGGCGCAGCAGCACCACGCCGGCGGCTTTCTCGCCCTGTATCGGGTGCGGGATGGTGCCCTGGCTCCGAGGGACCGGGAAGAAGCTCTTCTTGGCCTCCTCGACGCCCTTGGCGATGGCCGCCGGCACCTCCTTCGCCTTGCCGTAGCCAACGCCGACCATGCCGTCGCCGTCGCCGACCACCACCAGGGCGGTGAAGCTGAACCGACGGCCGCCCTTCACGACCTTGGCGACCCGGTTGATGCTGACGACGCGCTCGATATAGGTGGACTTGTCGGCCCCGCCCCTGCCGCCGTCACGACCTCGACGCTCACCCGTGCCGCTACCGCGACGTTGGGGTCCGCTGCTCATCAGATGTCCTCTATCCCTGTTGCCAGAAAGCCAGTAGCGACACAGCCAGTCCTCAGAACGTCAGTCCCCCCTCACGGGCACCGTCAGCCAATGCCGCGACCCGCCCGTGGTAGCGGTTGCCGGACCGGTCGAACACGACCGCCTCGACCCCCGCCGCTCTGGCACGATCGGCCACAAGGGAACCTACGCGGCGCGCCTTGACGGTCTTGTCGTCGGAGACCGATCGCAGCTCGGACTCCATCGAGCTCGCCGATGCCAGCGTACGTCCCTGCAGGTCGTCGACGACCTGCGCGACGATGTGCCGGCTGCTGCGGGTCACGACCAGCCGGGGACGCTCGGCGGTGCCGGCGACCTTCTTGCGCCCCCTGACCTGGCGGCGCAGCCGGTGCGCGGTCCGGGTGGCGACGCCGCGGCGGGGCCTCAACGCTATGGCCATCGTCACTTACCAGCCTTTCCGACCTTGCGCCGGACCTGCTCACCCGCGTACCGGATGCCCTTGCCCTTGTACGGCTCCGGCTTGCGCAGCTTGCGGATGTTGGCGGCGACCTCACCGACCTGCTGCTTGTCGATGCCGAGCACGGTGAACCGGGTCGGCGACTCGACGGTGAACGTCACCCCGTCCGGGGCGTCGAAGACGACCGGATGGCTGAAGCCGAGGTTGAGCTCGAGCTGCTGCGGCCCGCGCGAGAGCACCCGGTAGCCGACCCCGATGATCTCCAGCTTCTTCTCGTAGCCGGTTGTCACGCCGGTGACCATGTTCGCGATCAGCGTCCTGGACAGCCCGTGCAACGCCCGGCTACGCCGCTCGTCGTCGGGCCGGCGTACCTCCACCGCGCCGTCGTCACCGCGCTCGACGCTGATGGGCTCGACCACGGTGTGGGCGAGCTCGCCGCGGGGTCCGCGGACCTTGACCTGCCGGCCGTCCAGCGTGACGTCCACGCCGGACGGGACGGGGACGGGCATCTTGCCGATTCGCGACATGCTTGCTCTCCCCTACCAGACGTAGGCGAGGACTTCCCCGCCCACCCCTCGTTGGTTGGCCTGCCGGTCGGTCAGCAGGCCGTGGCTGGTCGAGATGATCGCCACGCCCAGGCCGCCGAGCACCCGGGGCAGGCTGGTTGCCTTGGCATAGACCCGCAGGCCCGGCTTCGAGATCCGGCGCACCCCGGCGAGCGAACGCTCCCGGTGCTCGCCGTACTTGAGGGTGACGGTCAGCGTCTTTGCCACCTCGCCGGCGGGCGGGTCGGTCACCGTCCAGGAGGAGATGTATCCCTCCTGCTGCAGGATCTCGGCCACCCCCACCTTGAGCTTGCTGTGCGGCATGCTGACGGTGTCGTGGTAGGCCTGGTTGCCGTTGCGCAGCCGGGTCAGCATGTCTGCGATCGGGTCGGTCATCGTCATGGTCGGGCACTACTTTCTGCGGGGGTCACCAGCTGCTCTTGGTCACACCGGGGAGCTCGCCACGGTGGGCCATCTCGCGAAGGCACACCCGGCAGAGGCCGAACTTGCGGTACACCGCCTTGGGGCGCCCGCAACGCTGGCACCGGGTGTATCCGCGAACCTTGAACTTGGGCTTGCGCGCGGCCTTGGCGACGAGAGCGGTCTTGGCCATGGTCAGGACTCCTTGAAGGGGAAGCCGAGGTGCTTGAGCAGGGCGCGCCCCGACTCGTCGTTGATGGCGGTGGTGACCACCGTGATGTCCATGCCCCGGGTGCGGTCTACGCGGTCCTGGTCGATCTCGTGGAACACCACCTGCTCGGTCAGTCCGAACGTGTAGTTCCCGTTGCCGTCGAACTGTCGCGGCGACAGGCCACGAAAGTCCCGGATGCGCGGCAGTGCCAGCGACAGCAGCCGGTCGAGGAACTCCCACATCCGGTTACCGCGCAGTGTCACGTGCGCACCGATGGGCATCCCTTCCCGCAGCTTGAACTGCGCCACGGACTTGCGCGCCCGGGTGACGTATGGCTTCTGCCCGGTGATTGTGGTGAGGTCGCGGACCGCGCCCTCGATCAGCTTGGAGTCGCGCGCGGCCTCACCCACCCCCATGTTGACGACGATCTTGGTCAGGCTCGGTACCTGCATGACGTTGGGCAGGTCGAACTGCCGGCGCAGCGCCGGCGCGATCTCGTCCCGGTAGCGCTGCCGGAGCCGCGGTGGGGTCTCTACCGCCTGGTCGGCGCCACCGGCCGGTGGGGCCTTGGCGTCGGTAGTGGTGGTCATCAGATCTCCTCACCGGAGCGCTTGGCGATCCGGACGCTGCGGTGTGCGGTGTAGGTGGTGCCGTCGGGCCTGGTCTTGGTGACCTCCTCGCGGCGCGAGCCGACGCGTGTCGTCACCATGGTCCCGTCCACCTCGACGAGCAGCATCACGTTGGACACGTGGATCGATGCCTCCTGCGTGATGATGCCGCCGGTGGTGCCGCCGCGGCCGCCCTGCTGCACCGTCTTGGTGTGCCGCTTGACCCGGTTGACGCCCTCGACGATCACCCGGCGCTGCTCGCGCCGGACGCCGATCACCTTGCCCTCGGCGCCCTTGTCGGTACCGGCAACCACGCGGACGAGGTCGCCCTTCTTGATGCTCAAGTCGTGTGCCATCACAACACCTCCGGCGCCAGCGAGATGATTCGCATGAACCGCTTGTCACGCAGCTCTCGGCCCACAGGGCCGAAGATGCGGGTCCCTCGGGGCTCGCCGTCGGTCCGGAGGATGACGGCGGCGTTCTCGTCGAAGCGGATGTAGGAGCCGTCGGGCCGGCGGCGCTCCTTCGCGGTGCGGACGATGACGGCCTTGACCACCTCGCCCTTCTTGATGTTGCCGCCGGGAATGGCGTCCTTCACAGTCGCCACGATCACGTCACCGATGCCGGCGTACCGGCGGCCAGAGCCACCGAGAACCCGGATGCACAAGATCTCCTTGGCACCGGTGTTGTCGGCCACCTTAAGCCGCGACTCCTGCTGGATCACTTGGCCTTCTCCAGGATCTCGACCAGCCGCCAGCGCTTCGTGGCCGACAGGGGCCGGGTCTCCATGATCAGCACCCGGTCGCCGACGCCGCAGCTGTTGGCCTCGTCGTGCACCTTGAGAGTGGAGTTTCGACGCAGCACCTTGCCGTACAGGGCGTGCTTGACCCGGTCCTCGACGCGTACGACGACGGTCTTGTTCATCCTGTCACTCACCACCAGACCCTCCCGGGTCTTGCGGTGGGGGCGCTCACTGCCTGCGGCCGAGTCGGCGGCGCTCACGGTGCCCTCGGTCTCCTGCTCGTTGCCCGGCTCAGTACTCATGCGGTGCCTGCCTCGGAGTCGATGATCCCGAGCTCGCGCTCGCGCAGGACGGTGTAGATCCGGGCAATGCTGCGACGGACGCTGCGCAGCCTGCCGTGGCTCTCCAGCTGGCCGGTGGCCGCCTGGAAGCGAAGGTTGAACAGCTCCTCCTTGGCCTCGCGCAGCTGCTCCTGCAGGTCGTCACCGTCGAGCGTGCGCAGCTCAGCGGCAGTGGTGATCGGGGCCATCAGATGTCACTCCCCTCGCGGCTGATGAAGCGGCACTTCATGGGCAGCTTGTGCATCGCGCGGCGCATGGCCTCGCGCGCGATCTGCTCGGACACTCCGGACAGCTCGAACATCACCCGGCCGGACTTGACGTTGGCTATCCACCACTCGGGTGAGCCCTTGCCGGACCCCATCCGGGTCTCGGCCGGCTTCTTGGTGAGCGGGCGGTCCGGGTAGATGTTGATCCACACCTTGCCGCCGCGCTTGATGTGCCGGGTCATGGCGATCCGGGCGGACTCGATCTGCCGGTTGGTCACATAGTGACCTTCGATCGCCTGGATGCCGTAGTCCCCGAAGGCGAGCGTGGTCCCACCCTTAGCAGCGCCGGTGCGCTTGGGGTGGTGCTGCTTGCGGTGCTTCACCCTGCGGGGGATGAGCATGGTCCTCAGGCCTCCTGTCCAGTGGTCGGCGCCGACTCGGCCGGCACCTTCTCGGCCAGCGCGGTGCCGCCCTTGGCCGCGCCGCTGCGGTCCGGGTGGTGCTGCTTGCGGTGCTTGACCCTGCGGGGGATCAGCATGGTCAGGCCCCTTCCTGGGTG
>JALYQN010000271.1 GCA_030855835.1 Actinomycetota bacterium
ACGATGAGCACCTCACCCTCGAGCACGACATACTCCTTGTCGCGGCGGAACAGCTCCTTGGCCTTGATGGAGTTGTTGAGGAAGCTGATCAGCGGCGTGTTGACCGAGTCGTACAGGTTGTCGATGCCGAGGTGGTCCTCCACCTTCTCGATACCGGGCTCCAGCACGGACACCGTGCGCTTCTTCTCGTCCACCTCGTAGTCCTCGTCGCCGCGCATCTGCTGCGCGAGCACCGCGAACTCGGCGTACCAGCGCACCTCTTCCTGCGTGGGACCGGAGATGATCAAAGGCGTTCGGGCCTCGTCGATGAGGATCGAGTCGACCTCGTCGACGATCGCGTAGTAGTGCCCGCGCTGAACGCACTGCTCGATAGCGGTTGCCATGTTGTCGCGCAGGTAGTCGAAACCGAGCTCGTTGTTCGTCCCGTACGTGATGTCACAGCCGTACGCGGCGCGCCGTTGCGCCGAGCTCATGCCGGGCAGGATGGTGCCGACGCTCATGCCCAGGAAGTGGTAGACACGGCCCATCCACTCCGCGTGGTACTTGGCGAGGTAGTCGTTGACGGTGACGATGTGCACGCCGTCGCCGGAGATCGCGTTGAGGTACGACGGGAGGGTGGCGACCAGCGTCTTGCCCTCACCGGTCTTCATCTCGGCGATGTTGCCGAGGTGCAGGGCGGCGCCGCCCATGATCTGGACGTCGAAGTGCCGCTGCCCGAGCACTCGCCGAGCTGCCTCCCGCACGGTCGCGAAGGTCTCGGGCATGAGCCGGTCGAGCGACTCACCGTCGGTCAGTCGCTGACGGAACTCGTCGGTCTGTCCACGCAGCTCCTCGTCGCTCATCGCGATGAACTCGTCTTCGATGACGTTGACCTGCTTGGCGACCGATTCGAGCTGGCGCAGGATCTTGCCCTCGCCCATCCGGAGGATCTTGTCGAGCAGTGCAGGCACGGGGCTGGCTCCTGGGGTCGGGGCTTCGGTACGCCGGCGCACGAGGTGACGCACCCCGCGAGCGGTCGTGCCCTGTCATGGTAGTGCGCGCTGTTCAGGCTCAGCGCCTCCTGCCCACCTCGGCCGCCAGGTCAGCGGCCAGGTCGCCCGCCGGAGCCACCGCCACGTCGTCGAGGCCCAGCCAGCGGGCCAAGGTGTCGAGCTCGGTGGCCAGCTCCGTCGCGGTCTGCCGGGGGGCATCCGGTTCGACATGGGCCGCGGCCACCCGCAGCACCCCGGCGGCGCGATCGGCCTTGAGGTCGACCCGCGCGACCAGCCGGTCACCGAGCAGGAACGGGAGCACGTAGTAGCCGTGGACGCGCTGCCCGGCCGGTACGTAGATCTCGATGCGGTAGCGGAAGCCGAAGAGTGCCTCGGCCCGGGCACGCTCGAACACCAGTGGGTCGAAGGGGCTCAGCAGGGCCCGGGCGTGGACCCGCCTGGGGATGCGAGCGTCCCGGTGCAGGTATGCCGGGCGCCGCCAGCCGGTGACGGTGACCGGTAGCAGTCGGCCCATCTCGACCAGCTCGCGCACCGCTTGCCTGGTGGGTTCGGGACGGAGCCGGAAGTAGTCCCGCAGGCACTGCTCGCTCCCGATCCCGTGTGCCCGCGCGGCGGCCTCCAGCAGGGTGCGGTGCGCCTCGTCGTCGGTCGGTGTGGCTGCTGCCAGCACGGCCGTGGGCAGCACCCGCTCGGGCAGGTCGTAGATCCGCTCGAAGGCAGCCGTACGGCCGCGGGAGGTCACCTGCCCGGTCCAGAACAGCCACTCCAGGGCGGTCTTGACCGCCGACCAGTTCCACCCCCAGCCGGTGCGGTCGATGCTCACGTCCTGCCCTATCTGCCGTGCGGTCAGCGGACCGTCCGAGGCGACGTCGTCGAGGACCCGGCGGACGAGCTTCGGCTGCTCGAGGGCGAGTCGGCGCATCCCGCCCCACGCATGGTCGTGGGCGCGCGCCATCCGGTGCCGCAACGCGGGCTGCAAGTCGACCCGCACCAGCGACGCCTCGTGCGCCCAGTACTCGAACAACCGTCGCGGAGCCCTGCCGTACGCGCGGTCCAGCAGCTCACGCGGGTAGGGGCCGAGCCGGCTGAACAGGGGCATGTAGTGCGCCCGCACCACCACATTGACCGAGTCGATCTGGAACAGACCCAGCCGGTCTACCACCCTGGCCAGGTGTCGGGCACCGACGCCGCCTGCACCCGACGGCCGCCGGTCGGCGAAGCCTTGCGCAGCCAGCGCCACCCGGCGGGCGTGCAGGAGACTCAGCCGCTCTGGTCGCGGCCTCCCGTGGCTGCTCACCGGCGCCACTGTAGGGGCGCCAGTTGCAGCACTACGGCAGGTCGAGGAGCTTCTCCCGCACGGCGTACATCACGGCCTCCATCCGAGAGTGCAACTGCAGCTTCTCCAAGATGTTGCGGACGTGGTTCTTGACCGTGTTCTCGCTGATGAACAGCTCACGAGCGATCTCGCGGTTGCTGCGGCCACGGGCCACCAGGCGCAGCACCTCGAGCTCGCGGTCCGTGAGCCGCGGCGGGGTGACCGTGTCCGACCCCGCGTTGCCCAGCTGCTTGAACTCGTCCAGCAGCTTGACCGCCATCGCCGGGCTTATCAGCGACTGCCCGTCGGCCACCAGCCGTACCGCCTGGGCGACCTCGTCGAGGGAGGCATCCTTGAGCAGGTAGCCGGAGGCTCCGGACCTTATCGCGTCGTACAGGTCGGACCCTTCGTCGCTGGCCGTCAACATCACGATGCGCACCGACGGCATCACCGCCTTGAGCGCGGCGCAGGTTGCGATCCCGCCCTTGCCGGGCATCCGTACGTCCAGCAGGACAACGTCGGGGTCAGTACGCAGGGCGACCTCGACCGCGGACTCGCCGTCACCGGCCTCGCCGACCAGCTCGATGCCGTCGCGCGCCCCGACCAGCACCGTGAGCCCGCGCCGGAACAGCTCCTGGTCGTCTACGACGAGCACCCGCACCGGGTCCGCCGCGGGGGTTTCGGAGGCCTGCACCGAGACGTCCCCGGGCCGGTCCGACGGGGCGCCGAATGTCGAGCCGGAGTCGTGCTCGGGACGCGGGGACACGCCTTGACTATCGCAGCAACCGGTGCGGGTCGGACCAGATTCGCTTCATACCTCGAGCCGGATCACGCCGTAGTCGTAGCCACGACGCCGGTAGACCACGCTCGGCAGCTCGCTGGTCTTGTCCACGAACAAGAAGAAGTCGTGGCCCACCAGCTCCATCTCGTACAGCGCCTGGTCGAGCGTCATCGGAGCGGCGCGGTGCTGCTTCTCGCGGACGACGACCGGCCCGTCGCCGATGACGGTGAGCGGGCCGACCTGGTGCGGCTCGCCGCCGCTGGCCGGACCCGGCGTTGCCTCGGGCGGCGCCGTCGCGGTCACGGCAGCGGCCCGGGACAACGACTGTGGAGACCGCGAACCGTGGTGCACGCGTCGTCGGTCGGCAGCCTTGCGCAATCGGGCCTGCAACCGGAGCAGGGCGCCGTCCAGGGCCGCCATCTTGTCCTCGGCAGCTGCCTCGGCGCGGATGACCGGACCGCGAGAGAAGACGGTGAGCTGCAGGCGCACCGCCCGGTCGTGCTGGCGGGGGTTGCGTTCCTGGGTCACCTCGACGTCGATCCTGGCGACGCGGTGGTCGTACTTCTCCAACCGGGACAATTTGTCCGATACATGGTCGCGGAACCTCTGGCTGATCTCGCAGTGCCGGCTCGAGACGACGATCTCCACGGACCAGGCCTCCTCCCGTCGGTGGTCCGACGCTAACGCTCGGTCAGGGCGAGCGGAAGGGCACGCATCGCATCCGGGTCAGCTGGGGCCGGTCGCCGGGGAACGCGGCGACGGGTCACGGCGACCGCGGCCACCGCGTCCACCGGCCAGCTCGCCGCCAGCAACGCCCGCACCGCCTCGGCGGCGGTTGCCCCGGTGGTGAGCACGTCGTCGACCACGATGCGAGTTCGTGGCAACCCTTGCGTCGGTGGTGCGGCCAGTGCTCCGCGCAGGTTCACCGCCCGTTCGTACGCGTCCAGCCCGGACTGGTCGACGACCTCGCGTCGGTGGGTCAGTCGAGCGACCACGGCG
>JALYQN010000282.1 GCA_030855835.1 Actinomycetota bacterium
CGCCGTGGCCTTCGGGCTGCGGGCCTGGAGCTGGTGCCGGGTGCTGCCCGCTCTCGGCCTGGGACAGTCCTGGGCGGCGCTGCACGTCGCTCTGCTCGGCAACCACCTGCTGCCGCTGCGCCTCGGCGAGGCGCTGCGGGTCACCAGCGTGTTGCGACGCACCGACCTGCAGACCCAGCCGGTGCTGGCCAGCGCGGTCCTGCTCCGGGTCGGCGACCTGCTGGCGGTCGTCGCGCTCGCCGCCGTCCTGGCGCCAGCGGCCGTGATCGGGGTGCTCGGCGGGACCTCCGGCTGGGGATGGGCGGCGGGCGTGACAAGTGCGGTCGTGATCGTTGCCTCGGGCACCCTGGTGTGGCTGCGCCGCCTCGCCACGGGTGGTGCGTCGGTGCGGCTGCCGGGTCCGACCGTTGCAGGGGTCGCGGTGGGAGCGTGGCTGCTGGAGTCGAGCGTCGTGCTCGCCGTGGCCGGCGCCGCCGGTCTGCCGCTGACGTACGGGCAGGCAGTGGCGGTCACGGCGGTCACCATCGCCGCGCAGACGGTTGCGCTCACCCCCGGCGGCATCGGCAGCTACGAAGCGGCCGGTACGGCAGCACTCGTCGGGCTGGGCGCCCCACCCGGGCACGCGCTGGCGGTGGTCCTGCTCACCCATGCGATCAAGACGGCGTACGCACTCGGCGTCGGTTCGGTTGCGCTGGTGCTGCCCGCTCCCGGCTATTGGGGTCGCTGGCGATTGCCCCGGCGGTTGCCCGAGCGACCCGCGCCGGTGGCGTACGCGCCGCAGGCGCCGGTGGTGGCCTTCCTGCCTGCCCACAACGAGCAAGACCGGGTCGGCAAGGTGGTCGCGGGGTTGCCCCGTTCGGTCGCCGCCCGGCCGGTCGTCGTCGTGGTGGTGGACGACGGTTCCACCGACGCGACTGCCGCGGAGGCCGAGCGGGCCGGTGCCAGGGTGGTGCGGCTGGGCGCGAAGCAGGGTCTCGGCGCCGCGGTCCGCCGCGGGCTGGTCGAGGCAGTCGCCCTGACGCCGGCGTGCGTGGTCTACCTCGACGCCGACGGGGAGTACGCGCCCACGGACCTGCCGCTGCTGACCGCGCCGGTGCTGTCGGGGGCTGCGGACTACGTGGTCGGGAGCCGGTTCGCGGGCGACATCGACCACATGCCGGCGCACCGGCGGTTCGGCAACCTGATGCTGACGGCCTGGGTGCGGTGGATGACCCGGCGCGGCGACCTCAGCGACGCGCAGAGCGGTTACCGCGCCTTCTCCCCGGCCGCCGCGGCCGAGGCCGAGGTGGTGCACGACTACAACTACGCGCAGGTGCTCACCCTCGACCTGATGGCGAAGGGCTTCCGCTATGCCGAGGTGCCGATCGGCTACTCGTTCCGTACCGGCGGGACCTCGTTCGTCCGGCTGCCCACCTATCTGCGCCGGGTGCTGCCCGCCGTGCTCGCGGAGCTGAACGCCGCGCCGGGACCGACGATGCGACATTCCGGCAGCCAGGGCTGCGGAGGCGCCTCTACGTTGGTCCGCCCCGGCCAGCACTGACGGTGTCAGTCCTCGACGACGTGGGCACGGAAGCGTTCGCGGGAGGCGGCCCAGGCGGCCCCGTCCCAGCCACCGCCGGGGCGCAACGCGTCGACGGCGGCGTACGCCATCGCCATCGCGTGGTGGGTGTTGTCGTGGGCGAACAGGCCGGCGCGGCCAAAGGTGGTGACCGTGGGCAGCGCGTCGGCCCATGCCTCGAGGCCGGCGAGAGCGCCGTCGAACCCGCGCGCGTAGACCGGGTAGACGTGCGGCAGCCGGCGCACCACCAGGCCGCCCGCTCGCACCGTGGGCAGGCCGACCGCCGCGAGACCGTCCGTGACGAGCCCGTGCAGCGTGGCGTCGTCGGCCGACCACACCGCATCCCCCACGCTGCACGGGATCTCGGCGCACAGCACGCTTCGGTCGGCTGGGTCGCCGAAGCTGTCGCGGTAGTTGGCCGGCTCGCTGATCCGGGTCACGGGAGTCTCCGGCCCCGGCAGGTAGTGCGCGTCGTACGGCGTCCAGCGTCCGCCCTGGTGAACGAGGTAGACGAGCACCATCGCGCGGAAGCGCAGTGCCTGCGCCGACGCCAGCGCTGCTGCCGGCGGGGCCGGAGTCACCAGCCGGGCGAGGACCGGCAACGGCACGGTCGAGAACACGCGGGAGGCGCGGTGCTCGACACCGCCGGCGGTCGCGGCAACCGCCAGATCGCCGTCGGTCCGCAAGGTGTGCACGGCGGTCGAGGTACGCAGGTCGACCCCAAGCCGCACCGCGGCCGCGGCCAGCGCCTCGACGAGCTGGCCGAAACCGCGGCGCGGGTAGTGGAACACCCGCCCCTGTCCATCTCCCCGCCCCCGCACGATCCGCGAAGCCAGCTTCCACGGGGTGTCCGCGCTCACCCGCACGCGTGCCTGCTCGGGGTCGATCTCGCTGCCCGCCAGTCCCCAGAGCTTCACGGCGTACGGGGCGTACAGCGCGCGGTACAGCTCCGGGCCGAGCGAGCGCGTCAGCACTGCGCCGTAGGAGTCACCGGTGCCCCGCCGCAACGGACCGCAGACAGTGTCACCGCCGATCCGGGCCACGGCAGCCAGTGGGATCGCCCCTGCCAGCTCGCCGGCTCGGAGCGGGAAGCCGACCCAGCGGCCGTACACCCGCAGCCGCCCGTTGCGGTGCCGGGTTTGCAGATCCTCGCCGAGCAACCCCCGCAGGTCGGCGAGCAGGCGCGGCGCGGTGGCCGGGTGCAGCCGGTGGCTGCCGTGGTCGACCCGCACGCCGTCAACGGTGAAGCTGCCAGCCATTCCGCCCGGCTCAGCGGCCCGCTCCAGCACGGTCACCGACAGCCCAGCGGTCGCCGCCCGCCAGGCCGCGGCCAGCCCTGCCGGCCCCGCCCCCAGCACCAGCAGATCCGAGCTCTCGACAGCCACCTGCCGACCGTACGGGCAGCGTCGAGTCGCGCAAGAACGTGCGG
>JALYQN010000295.1 GCA_030855835.1 Actinomycetota bacterium
GGGCTACGCCGGCCGCCAGCAGCGCCTGCTCAGCGGCCGCCGCGGACCCGGCCGAGCGGGCCAGCGCGGCCCGCAGGGTCTTGCGGCGCTGGGCGAAGGCGTCGTCGACCACCGCAAAGACCTGCTCCCGGGACGCGCTGGTAGGCGGCGGCGAGGCACGGTGCCACGAGACCAGCCCCGAGTCGACCCGCGGGACGGGCCAGAACACCGATCGGCCTACCCGACCTGCGGTCGCCACCCGGGCGTACCAGGCGGCCTTGACGCTCGGGATGCCGTACGTCCGCGATCCTGGCGCGGCCGCCAGCCGGTCGGCGACCTCCTGCTGCACCATCACCAAACCGTGCTGCAAGGAGGGGAACAGGGCCCACAGGTGCAGCAGCACCGGCACCGCCACGTTGTACGGCAGGTTCGCGACCAGCGCCGTCGGTGCAGGGCCTGGCAGCCCGGTCAGCCGCAACGCGTCGTCGCGCACGACCTGCAGCCGGGCGAGGTGGTCCGGTGCGTAGGCCGCGACGGTCTCCGGCAGTGCCGCAGCCAGTGCCGCGTCCACCTCCACCGCCACGACTCGGCCGGTGCCTGCTTGCCCGGACAGCTCGGCGAGCAGCGCCAGTGTCAGCGAGCCGAGGCCGGAGCCGACCTCGAGCACCACGTCGTCGGGTTGGACGGCCGCGAGCCGGGCCACTCGCCGGACCGTGTTCGGATCGATGACGAAGTTCTGCCCGCGCCGCTTGGCCGGTCGCAGGCCCAGACGGGCGGCCAGCTCCCGTACCTCAGGGGGCCGTAGCAACCGACCTGTCACCGCCGGCGAACGGGGTCAGTACAGGCCGAGCTCGGCAGAGCAGGCCGGCCAGGCGCCCCAACCCTGCCCTGCCTGCACCTGCTCGGCGACCGCTATCTGGGTCTCGCGACTGGCCTCATGCGGGTAGCCGGTGCCGCCGTAGCCCTGCCAGGTCTCCAGCGTGAACTGCAGCCCGCCGTAATAGCCGTTGCCGGTGTTGATCGCCCAGTTTCCGCCCGACTCGCACTCGGCGAGCTGGTCCCACACGGTGCTGCCGCTGACGTAGTTCGTGGTCGGCTCCGGCTCCGGTGCCGGCTCCGGTGCCGGCCGGGTGGCGCTGCCGCGCACGATGACAGTCGTCACCGGCTTGTCGACAACGGTGCGCTTCAGCACCTTGGTGTTGCGCAGCTTGCCGTCGGCAAGGATGCGGCGCAGCTTGACCCGCTCGCGACCATCCTGACCTGATCGCACGGTCTTCTCCTGGCCTTTGTACATGTCGCCGGTGTAGCGGACGACGGTCTTGTGCGCGATCGGTTCGATCACCGAACGCTCTCGCTTGTCGATGGTGATGAGCGTGATCCGCAGGCCGTCGGCAAGCTCCCGGCTGGCCCGTGGCTGCAGCTCGTCGTCTCTGTCCGCGTCCAGCTTCAGCTGCCTCAAGGCGCCGGCGACCCGGGACGCCGTGGTGGTCACCCGGTCCTTGCCCTTGGCGCTCACCACGGTCACCCGTTTGGGCGTCGACACCTCGAGCTCCAGGCCGTCGCGGCCGAGGTAGCGGCTACGGCTGGCCGACAGCTCAGAGCCGGCGAAGCGCTGACCGATCTGCGACAGCGCGTCGCCCACGCTGGTCGCCGTGACCCAGTACGACGAGCTGTCCCCGTCCACGCTCAGCTCGAGCTGACGCGCGTAGCGCACCGCGATGCGGGTACCGTCCTCGAGCGTCGCGTCGACGCCGGGCTGGACCACGTCGCGTGCCGACAGCTCGATCCCCTCCTCGGCGAGCACGTCGCCGACCTCGTCCCCGTAGGTGTCGACCTCGGTCTGCTTGCCGTCGATCGACATCGTGACGGTCTTGCTGAACGTCGCGGTGGCGACGATGCCGGCCACGAGGGCCACGGCGATCGCTACAGCGGCGGCAGTGACGAGAACAGTTCTTCGCACGGGTGCTCCTGATGTCTGCGTGTTCCGGGCACGGACAGGAAGCAGCCCTCGGTCCGCGTCTCGACACGGCACACATGCCGGGTACGGCTGTTGCCGCACCCGCCGGCTGCCACCGGTTGATCTCCGATCCCGGCGGACCAGCGTCCGACGATAACGACTTGGTAACGAGTTGCAAATCGGCGGGCCGTAGACCTGGGAGCCAACGACCTACCAGCGCCCCCCGTATGCTTCAGCCGTGGCGGCGTCGATCTCCCGGCACACCCGGTCGAGGTCGGTGTCGCGCACCTGCGCGATGCAGCGGACGGTGTACGGCAGCAGGTACGACGCGTTCGGCCGGCCGCGGTACGGGACCGGCGTGAGGTAGGGGGCGTCGGTCTCGACCAGCACCCGGTCTGGCGGTGTCACGCGCAGCGCCTCGCGGAGCGTCTCGGCGGTAGCGAACGTGACAGTGCCGGCGAAGCTCAAGAACGCGCCCCGGTCCAGGCACTCGCGGGCGAAGACGGAGTCACCGCTGAAGCAGTGCATCACCGTACGCGGCGGCGCACCCTCCTCATCGAGCACCCGCAGCACATCGGTGTGCGCCTCCCGGTTATGGATCACCAGTGTCTTGTCGAGGCGGTGCGCCAGCCGTATGTGGGCACGGAACGACTCCTCCTGCGCCGCCCGCCCCTCCTCGCCGGTGCGGAAGAAGTCCATCCCGGTCTCGCCGACGGCGCGGACGCGGTGCGAGCTCGTCGCCAGCCGCTCGATCTCGGCCAACGCCTTGCTCAACCGGCCCGCGTCGGCAAGTCGGGGTGCCTCGTTGGGGTGCAGCGCCACGCCGGCCACGATCGCCGCATGGGTCTCGGCGGTGGTCACTGCCGCGCGGGCGCTCGGCAGGTCACAGCCGATCTGCACGATCCGCGGCACGCCGACGGCCGTGGCCGCCGCCAGGGCTGAGTCGACGTCGAGCCACTCGCTCCCCTCCTGAGCGTCGGCGATGTCGAGGTGGCAGTGGTTGTCGACCACCTGGTATGGCAGCGGCTCAGGAGCCGGTGGACGCGACCTGTCCCGGCGACGGCCGCTCCGCTCCTCGGTGGCCGCCCGGGACCGGGTCGGCCCTCCACCCTCAGCACTCACACCCGGCCCCCGGGTCCCGCGCCCTGCAGCCGGGCGAGCTCCTCGTCCACAACCGCCGGGTCGAGCTTGGCGAACACCGGAGTCGGCGCCGCGACCGGCGTGCCGGCCACCAGCGGCACCGACGTCCACGCCGCTTGTGCGGAGTAGTCGCCGGTGATGACCGGGTAGCTTCCCTGCCCGTCCAGGTCGTCGACCTCACAGATCTGCGGTCCCGGCGACACCTGCCCGGTCCGGCCGAGCTGGGCGTGCACCCGCTGGGCGGTGTGCGGCAGGAACGGCGCCAGCATCCGGTTGCAGTCGTCCACCACCTGGGCGCCGACGTGCAGGACCGTGGCCATCCGGT
>JALYQN010000332.1 GCA_030855835.1 Actinomycetota bacterium
GGAGTGGGACGATGTTCTGACCGTGCACCTGCGCGGCGCCTTCCTGGTGACCAAGGCGGTGCAGCGGCACATGGTCGAACAGCGGTACGGGCGCATCGTCAACATGTCCAGCGTCTCCGCGCTCGGCAACCGCGGCCAGGCGAACTACGCGGCCGCCAAGGCGGGTTTGCAAGGGCTGACCCGCACCCTCGCGATGGAGCTCGGCCCGTACGGCATCACGGTCAACGCGGTCGCGCCGGGCTTCATCGTCACCGACATGACCGACGAGACCGCTCGGCGGGTGGGGGTCACGCCGGAGGACTTCCGGTCTGCCGCCGCGGCGATCACGCCCGTCCGGCGGGTCGGCTACCCCGAGGATGTCGCGTCGGCCATCTGCTTCCTGGCGAGTGCGGAGGCCGGCTTCGTCACCGGGCAGACCCTGAACATCGATGGCGGTCGGCGGCTCTGACCTGACCGCGTGCATGTCAGGCGACCCACCAGGTCGCGCCTCGTTTCCTGGGTGGCGTGAACCTCACCGCGGGTTTGCAAAGCACCGAGAAGTCCGTATCGTCCCCTGAGGCCAGCGTCAGTCTCTGCCGGTGGCCCAAACAACTGAACAGGCGAGACGGTCGACGCCGAGTCCTGCCCCCGACCCGCTCTCGTCCATCGACCTGACGTCGACACCACCTCTCGGGCAGGAGTGGGGAACCCACCGACGGCACCCGCCGTCACCGCACCGCCGGCCGACCCTGGCTGCGCTGTGCTTGGGGTGAAATGGCGCACTCGTTCACGGGACGCGGCGCAACCGGGCACCTTCTCGCCCGAACCCGACAGCTCACCCCGCAGGCGTGAGAAGGAAGCCAACGCTCATGTCTGCAACCCTCCGGCTGCAGCGCCTCGTCGCGCTGCTGTGCACAGTCCTCGCGACCACCGTCGCACTCCTCGCCGCCACGGCCATCGTGGCACCAGACGCCGACGCCGCCAAGAAGAACAAGATCCGGCACGCGATGCGGGTGGCCAAGCACCAGATCGGCGACCCGTACAACTACGGCTCCGACGGGCCGAACGCCTTCGACTGCTCGGGGCTGATCTACTACGCGTTCCAGGAACGTTCCGGCATCCGCCTCCCGCGTAGCACCGACGCCCAGTACCGCTCCATGCGCCCCGTCGCGAAGCACCGGATGCACAAGGGCGACCTGATGTTCTTCCACAGTGGCGGCGGGATCTACCACGTCGGCATCTTCGTCGGCTGGAAGGACCACAAGCGCAGGCTGCTGCACGCCCCCAGCACCGGGCACAGCGTCAACCGCGACCCGGTCTGGACCCGGCAGTGGAAGGCCGCCACCCTGCGTCCCGCCGGCTGAACCGGCACCGGTACGTCTCGGGACCCCGAGGGCGGGCCGTGACAGCATGACCGCGTGAGCGCACCGCCGAGCATCTCGTACTCGATCACCGCCCGGCTCGAACTGCCGGCGGTGGGCAGCGGGGTCGGCCTGCTGACGGCAGCGGTCGAGCAGGCCGGAGGATTGGTCACCGCGCTCGACGTGACCGGGTCGGACGTGGACCGGATGCACATGGACGTCACCTGTGCGGCGTCGTCCACCGAGCACGCCGAGAACATCGTCGCCGCGCTGGACGCCGTGCACGGTGTGCGGGTGCACAAGGTGTCCGACCGGACGTTCCTCATGCACCTCGGCGGCACCATCGAGATGGTGTCCAAGCACGCCATCCGCAACCGGGACGACCTGTCGATGATCTATACCCCCGGAGTGGCTCGGATCTGCCGCGCGATCGCCGATGATCCGGAGGACGCCCGCCGGCTGACCGTGAAGCGCAACGCGGTCGCGGTGGTCACCGACGGCTCCGCCGTACTGGGACTGGGCAACCTCGGCCCCACCGCAGCGCTGCCGGTGATGGAGGGGAAGGCGGCGCTGCTCAAGCGGTTCGCGGGCATCGACGCCTGGCCGCTGTGCCTCGACACCCAGGACTCCGACGAGATCGTCCGTACGGTCGCTGCCATCGCGCCCGGCTTCGCCGCAATCAACCTGGAGGACATCGCCGCCCCACGCTGCTTCCAGATCGAGCGCCGGTTGCGGGAGCTGCTCGACATCCCGGTCTTCCACGACGACCAGCACGGGACCGCGATCGTAGTGCTCGCCGCGCTCATCAACGCGCTGCGTGTGGTCGGCAAACACCTGCCCGACGTGCGCATCGTGCTGGTTGGCGCCGGTGCTGCCGGCACCGCCGTGGTCAGGCTGCTGCTGCACGCTGGGGCCGGCACCGGTCGGGGGTCGGTGACCGTCACCGACGTGGGCGGGATCGTGCACACGGGCCGCGCCGACCTGGATCCGGACCTGCGGTGGATCGCGCAGAACACCAACCTGGACGGCGGCACCGGAACCCTGCGCGACGCCCTGCGCGGGGCCGACGTGTTCGTGGGCGTGTCGGCACCCGACCTCATCGACGCCGAGGACGTGGCCACGATGGCCCCGGACTCGGTGGTGTTCGCGCTGGCCAACCCCGACCCGGAGATCGATCCGGCCGAGGCCCGCAAGCATGCCGCGGTCGTCGCCTCCGGCCGGTCGGACCACCCCAACCAGATCAACAACGTGCTCGCGTTTCCCGGCGTATTCCGCGGTCTGCTGGACGCGCGAAGCCGCATGATCACCCTTGACGTCCTGCAGGCGGCCGCCGTGGCCATCGCGCGGGTGGTGACCGACGACGAGCTGAACGCCAGCTATGTGGTCCCGAGCGTGTTCCACCCCGACGTGCACGGCGCCGTCGCCGAAGCCGTCACCGTCGCCGCGAAGCAGGCGCGTTGAACCCGGCCCTGCCTCGGTGGGGCACCGGGCGGCTGTTGGTCGCCCTCCCGTCGCTGCGCGACCCGAACTTTCGCCGTGCGGTGGTGCTGCTGCTCGACCACGACGACGACGGCGCACTCGGGGTGGTGCTGGACCGGCCGCTGGAGCTCCCGGTTGCCGAGGTGCTGCCCGGCTGGAGGAAGAAGGTCAGCGCACCCGACCTGCTGTTCGCCGGTGGTCCGGTGTCGACCGGAGCCGCGCTGGGAGTGGCGGTGCTGGGGGCGCAGACCACGTCCCCGCCGCTCGGCTGGCGGCGGATGTTCGGAGCGACCGGCCTGATCGACCTCGACACCCCGGTCGAGGTCGTCTCGGACGCGATCGCTGGGATGCGCATCTTCGCCGGCTACAGCGGGTGGGGACCGGGGCAGCTCGAGGCCGAGGTTGCGGAGGGGTCCTGGGTGCTTGTCGACGCCGAGCCCGACGACCTGGTGACGATGGATCCGTCCGGCCTGTGGCGGCGGGTGCTGCGACGCCAGGACGTTGCTCTGGCGGCTCTGGCCGACTTCCCCGAGGACCCGGTTGCGAACTGAACCGCCGGCCCGATCATCAGCCGGTCCGTGCCAGACTCGTGCGGTGAGCACCCAGCCGAGCCCTGGCACCCAGACGGTGGAGGACACCGGCACCCGACCGGTCACCGATGATGGCGACCACGAGCGCTTCTCCCACTATGTGCCCAAGGACAAGCTCACGGCCGCCATGGTCGAGGGCACCCCGGTCGTCGCCCTGTGCGGCAAGGTCTGGGTTCCCAGCCGGGACCCGCAGCGGTTCCCGGTGTGTCCGGAGTGCAAGCAGATCTGGGCCACGATGAAGCCCGGCGACGGTGGCGGCGACGGCTGACGCCGCCCGCCGCGAACCGGCAGCCGACGGGCCGTGGGGGCCTGGCCTGCGACGGACCACGCTCGGGGTGGTGGCGCTGGTCTCGCTGGTCGCCTTCGAGGCGATGGCGGTCGCTACCGCGATGCCGGTGGCTGCGCGAGAGCTCGACGGGTTCAGCCTGTATGCCTGGGCCTTCACCGGGTTCCTCGCGGCCAGCCTGTTCTCCACCGCGGTCGCCGGTGAGGTGGCCGACCGGTACGGACCACGCGTGCCGGTGGTCGGCGGAGTCGGGCTGTTCGCGGTTGGCCTGACGCTCGCCGGGCTCGCCCCGGCAATGGTGCCGTTCGTCCTCGGCCGGCTGGTTCAAGGGCTCGGCGGCGGCGCCATCATCGTCGGGGTCTACGTCCTGGTCGGCCAGTGCTACCACGACCAGCTGCGACCGCGGATGTTCTCCTACCTGTCGGCGGCGTGGGTGCTGCCCGCCGTGGTTGGCCCGCTGGTCGCCGGCGCGGTGGCCGAGACGCTGTCCTGGCGGCTGGTCTTCTACGGCCTGCTCCCGCTCGTCGTCGCGCCGGTACTCCTGCTGCTGCCCAAGCTCGGGGCCGTCACAGCGACTCCGACCCCGACACCCAACCGGGCAAGTGCCCCGGCGCGCCGGGGCGGCGCTCGCGTCTGGCTGGCGCTGGCGCTGGCGGTGGGAGTCGCCGCTGTGCAGCTCGGTGGCCAGCAGCTGGAGCAGGGCGCGGTGTGGCTGGCCGCCGCCGGGGTGCTGATCGGTGCGACGCTGGCGGTGCCGGCCGCCACTCGGTTGATGCCTGCCGGCACCCTCCGGCTGCGTCGGGGGCTGCCGTCGGTGGTCGCGCTGCGCGGTGTCCAGGCCGGAGCCTTCTTCGGCGTCGAGGCCTTCTTGCCGCTGATGCTGGTCGAGCACCGAGACATCTCGCCCACCCTGGCCGGCGTCTGCCTGACCGGTGCGGCGCTCGGGTGGTCGGCCGGGTCGTGGTGGCAGGGCCGACCGGGACTGAGCGCCGACCGCGGCCGGCTATGCGTCGTCGGCGCCCTGCTCGCGCTTGCCGGCTTCGCCCTCACCTCGACTGCCGTGCTCACCGACCCGGCGGTGCCGGTGCTCGTCAGCGCGATCGGGTGGACGCTGGCCGGGAGCGGCATGGGCGTGGCGTTCTCCACGCTGAGCGTGCTGTTGTTCCGGCTGAGCCCGCGCAGGGAGCAGGGCGCCAACTCGGCGGCGCTGCAGATGTCCGATGCTCTCGGCTGCGTGCTCACGGTGGGCCTGGGCGGAGTCTTGTACGCCGTTCTGCGTGGGCGGACCGGGGATCCGGCCGGGTTCGAGTTCGCGGTCGTGTTCGCGGTCATGCTGGCGGTCCAGGTGCTCGGCGTGGTCGTTGCCCGGCGAGTGCTGCCGGTCGCCGAGGTCGCGCCCGTACCCGCTGGCACCTGATGACCCTCGACTCGGCACGAGTCGCGCGGCCAGTCGGGCGCGTAGGACGCCCGTCGTCACTGCTCCGCAGCACGGCAGGCTGGCATGCTGAGGTCATGACCGAGATCGTGACGCCGGGGGAGCGGCAGGCCGACCTCGACCTGAGCCAGCTCCGGCAGCTGGTGGGGCTGGTCGACTACGACGCCTCGCGCGACCCGTTCCCGGTGACCGCGATGGACGCGGTGGTGTTCGCCGTGGGCAACGCGACCCAGGCGGCGCACTACTACCAGTCCGCGTTCGGCATGGAGCTGGTGGCCTACTCCGGCCCGGAGACGGGCAACCGTGACCACAAGGCGTTCGTGCTGCGCAGCGGCTCGGCCCGGTTCGTGCTCACCGGCGGCGTGGCCGCGGACTCCGCGGTGGTCGAGCACCACCGCCGCCACGGCGACGGGGTGGTCGACCTGGCCCTCGAGGTGCCCGACGTCGACGTGTGCATCGACCATGCCCGCGCGCAGGGCGCAGCCGTGCTCGACGAGCCGCACAACGTCTTCGACGAGCACGGCACCGTACGCACCGCGGCCATCGCGACGTACGGCGAGACCCGGCACACCCTGGTCGACCGGTCCCGCTACGCCGGGCCCTACCTGCCCGGCTACGTCGCGCGCACGTCGGCCCACCTCCGGCGCCCCGGCCGCCCGCGGCGGCTGTTCCAGGCCGTGGACCATTGTGTCGGCAACGTCGAGCTCGGTCGGATGGACCAGTGGGTGACGTTCTACAACCGGGTGATGGGCTTCGTGAACATGGCCGAGTTCATCGGCGACGACATCGCCACCGACTACTCGGCGCTGATGAGCAAGGTCGTCGCCAACGGCAACCATCGGGTGAAGTTCCCGCTGAACGAGCCGGCCGAGGGCAAGCGCAAGAGCCAGATCGACGAGTACCTCGAGTCCTACGCCGGTCCCGGCTGCCAGCACATCGCGCTGGCGACCGGCGACATCCTGGCCAGCGTAGACGCGATGCGGGCCGAGGGGGTGGAGTTCCTCGACACCCCCGACGCCTACTACGACGACCCTGCGCTGCGCGAGCGGATCGGCAGGGTCCGGGTGCCGATCGACGAGCTGAAACGACGCAAGATCCTCGTCGACCGGGACGAGGACGGCTACCTGCTGCAGATCTTCACCACGCCCACGGGTGACCGGCCGACGGTGTTCTTCGAGCTGATCGAGCGGCACGGCTCGCTCGGCTTCGGCAAGGGCAACTTCAAGGCGCTGTTCCAGTCGATCGAGCGCGAGCAGGAACGCCGCGGCAACCTCTGAGGCCATCGCCGGACGACACCGGTAGAAGCCGGTCTCGACATGTCCTCAGAGCTTACGCTGCCACTCCGCGCCCCGAGCCACGACCTGGTAGCCGAGCAGCTCATTGATCTCGATCATGTGCGCGTTCGACGCCGCGTTCCAGGTGTCCACGGTGCGCAGCTGCGGCTCGCACTCGGCCAGCCATCGCAACATCCCGAGCTTGAGCAGCAGTCCGAGCCGGTGCCCGCGGTGAGCCCGTAGCACGCTGGTGTCGAACTGCGAGCCGATCCACGGGCGCTCGGACTCCACCGCGACCACGGTGTGGCCGGCGAGGACACCGGTGGCCCGTTCGCGGGCGACCAGCCGATAGACGCGCCGCAGGTGCGCGAGCTGCGCGGTCTCGAACGCGCGGATCCGCTCCGGCGTGAACACCTCGTCCTCGATGTCGAGGCCGTCGGTCGGCGCGTCGTTGATCGCGGCCGTCATCGTCACCACGGCTGCCAGCAGTTCCTGCGGCAGCGGGGTGGGCAGGCGGACGAGCTCGTACGCGACGGCGTGGGCCGCGGCCGCCGCGTACGCACCGTCCAGGGCTTCGCGGTCGAGGGTGAGCAGCTCCTGGCGGCGCTGCACCGACTCGATGGCGCGGTCGAAGCCGAGGTGCTC
>JALYQN010000347.1 GCA_030855835.1 Actinomycetota bacterium
CCACCAGCAGGTCGTAGTCGTAGCCAACCGGCACGGTGACGTTGTCCCGCGTGTTCGGCTCGACGGGGTCGAAGGTCAGGCTGCCCACGGTGGACCGTTCTGCGGCGGCACCGGTCCCCGCAGCGGCGGGGCTGGGGAGCCCGAGTACGAGTGCCGCCGAACCGGCAGCAGTCCCGCCCAGGATCGAGCGCCGGGTGATGGCCTGGCGCAGCACGTCGCGGATGTGTTCGTTTCCCGACCTGTTCGGTGCGGGATGGAAGCAGGCGTTGCCGCAGCGGAACGTGCAGGTCATCCAGCTGCGGGAGCCGTGCGGACCCTGGGTGGTGGCGAGCGGCAGGAAAGGCTTGGGCATCAAGGGTCTCCAGACATGGGCGGCAGTCATCGCTTGAACGCAGACGTTAGGCACGGCACGGGTGCAGGGGTCGTCGCGCAGGTGAACTCCGAGCGACGCGCACGCGTCCGAGGGAGTTTGCCCCACTTCGACCGCTCAGGCCAGGGGGCCGGCCGCAACAGCCAGGGCCTCCCGCCCGACCGGCCTGGCCCCCCGCCGCAGGTGGAGGGTGGCCTCGACCGTCAGCACCGCAAGCGCCAGCCACACCAGGCCGAAGCCCACCCAACGGGCCGTGCTCATCGGCTCATCGAAGACGACCAGGCCGAGGACGAACTGGACGGCAGGGGCGAGGTACTGGAGCAGACCGATCGTGGTTAGCCGGACCCGCGAGGCGGCGGCACCGAACAGCAGCAATGGGAGTGCCGTCACCACGCCCGTACCTGCTAGCAGCGCGGCATGCCCGAGACCGTTGCCTGTGACGGTGGCGGCCGCCTGCATCTGCAAGACGACCAGGTAGGCGGCGGCCAGCGGCGCCAGCAGGGCGGTCTCTACGGCGAGACCCTCGATGGCGCCGACGGCAGCCTTCTTCTTGAGCAGCCCGTACGTCCCGAAGGTGAAGGCCAGGACGAGGGCGACGTACGGCAGCCGGCCGTAGTCGACGGTCAGCTCGACAACCCCAGCGGCGGCAATCGCCAATCCGACCCACTGCCAGCGACGCAACCGCTCGCCCAGCACGAGCACGCCCAGCAGGACCAGTACCAGCGGGTTGATGAAGTAGCCGAGCGCGGTCTCGACCACCTGCTCGTTCATCACCCCCCAGATGTAGGTGACCCAGTTCGCCGAGATCAGCAACGCGGCGAAGGCGAGCAGGCGCAGGCGGCGTCGGTCGCGGATGACCGCGACCACCCGGCCACGCAGCCGTAGCACGACGACCAGGAACGCCACCACGACCAGTGACCACACAATCCGGTGGGCGAGCGCTTCGACCGCCGAAGCCGGGTCGAGCAGCGGCCAGTAGAGGGGGAAGATGCCCCAGATCCCGAAGGCCGCGAACCCGTAGAGGAACCCCCGCCGTTCCTCGGTCACCCGGTGAGGCTACCCGGGATGAGGCTGCCGCATGATCGGGCCTGGGGAGGGCAGTCGTTGGCGGACAAGGTCGAGCGGGCGCAGTCAACTGAGCGGTCCTGCGCCACTCGATGCCCCGGCGGGCGGGTGGCGCGCGGGGTCAGCCGCGAGGCTCGCCGGCCACCCAGGCGTCGTGGGCGGTGAAGAGCACCTGGAAGCTGGAGACCCCGGCCTTGGTGCCCTGCGGCGCACGAATCTCGGCGGGGAAGTTGGGCAGCGTCGCCAGGTCGTTGCCGAACGTCGCGGTCTCCGCAGTGAACCTGTCGCCGGTGCGCTGCATCCCGTTAAGGAGGCTCCAGCGAATCCGATGATGGCGCGGTCACGCTGCGTCCAGAGCAGCCTGCTGCTCGGCGGTCAGCTCGAGGTCGACCGATGCCGCCGAGTCGCGGATGCTCTCCGGTCGGCTGGCCCCCGGGATCGCAATGACGCGAGGCGACAGCCCGCGCAGCCAGGCCAGGCATACCTGTTGGGGGCTGACTCCGAGCTCCTCGGCGACCTCGGCGAACGCGTGATGCTCCGACCCCAGGGTGCTGGCCCGGCTCGCGCCGCCGAGCGGGCTCCAGGGGAGGAACGCCAGATCGAGCTCGTCACACACCTCCAACTCGGCCAGGCTGGAGCGGAACTCGGGTGACAGCTGGTTCTGCACGCTGACCAGCCCGTCGCCGATCACCTCGTGAGCGGCCCGGATCTGGTTGGGGTCTGCGTTGGATATGCCCACCCGCTGGACCAGTCCGGCGTCGAGCAGGGCGCGTAGTCCGCCCAGCGTGTCCTCGTACGGCACGTCCGGGTCGGGGCGGTGGTGCTGGTA
>JALYQN010000361.1 GCA_030855835.1 Actinomycetota bacterium
AGCGTGGCCAGTCCGGTGGGTGGCGGCTGGGTCGCGACCCGGCCGAGATCACCGTGGCCGACGTCATTCGCGCCGTCGACGGTCCGCTGGTGAGCGTGTACGGGTTGCGTCCGGAGGCGGTCACGTACAACGAATCGGCGGACAAGCTACAGCAGGTGTGGATCGCTGCCCGCAGCAGTCTGCGGGAGGTGTTCGAGGGTGTGACCATCGCGCACCTCGTCGCTGGGCGGCTGCCGGCGGGGGTCGACCGGCTGACAAAGGACGAGGACGCCTGGCAGCCACACTGACCTGGCCGATCACCCCGTTGAGTCAGCCCGCCGCCGCCCGTACGGTCGATACATGCCCACCATCGAGCGCACCATCGTCACCACCGCCGCTCCCGAGACCGTCTGGGACTACCTGTCCGACTTCACCAACACCAACGAGTGGGATCCCGGCACAGTGCGCACCGTACGGGTGGCGGGCAGCGGCGGAGTGGGCACGACGTACGAGAACACCTCGAAGTTCCTCGGGCGCGAGACCAAGCTGATCTACACCGTGGTGGAGTCCAACGCGCCGATCCGACTGCAGCTGCGGGGCATCAACGACCAGGTCACCGCCACCGACACCATGACGTTCACCGCGGTGGGCACCGGGACGCAGGTGCACTACCTCGCGGACCTGCAGTTCAAGGGCCTGCTGGGTAGGGCGGACCCGTTGCTGTCCCTACCTGGGTTGAATTACCCGTTCAAGCAGCTCGGCGACGGCGCCGAGCGGGGGATCAGGACCGCTCTGGCCCGCCTCTGACCGGCTGGGTGCGCGCATCGCCCCAGCGTTGACCGCCTCGGCCCGGATGGGTTCGTCTTGTCACGGCCAACCGGACGGCGGGTGTCACCTACGAACCACCAATCGAAGCCGTGGGCACCATCCTCCAGTTGACACTTGATAAAGCAGATGCTTGATTACTGCCGTGGGTATCGCCATCGAGGATCAGCAGCTCGACTCCGTGTTCACGGCGCTCAGTGACCGCACCAGGCGAGACATCATGGCCCGGTTGAGCAAGGGCGAGGCGACGGTCAAGGAGCTGGCGGAGCCGTACGCCATGAGCATGCAGGCCGTTTCGCAGCACATCCGGGTGCTCGAGCGGTCCTGCCTGATCAGCCGGGGGCGGCATCGGCAGACCCGGCCATGTCGGCTCGAACCCGCGGCGCTCGAGGCCGCGCTCTCATGGATCGAGGAGAGCCGGCGCACGTGGTCAGACCGGATGGACCGGCTGGAGACGCAGCTTGCGCGCTTGCAGGAGCGTGAGAACCAGTGACCGACGACGAGCTCGTCTACCGAAGAGACTTCCGCGCGCCGCGCGAGCTGGTGTGGCGGTGCCTCACCGAGCCCGCTGAGCTCGCGCAGTTCTGGGGCCCGCGGGGAATGGCCACGCCGATTGACGGCATCGTCGTTGAACTGCGCCCCGGTGGCCGGTTCGAGACCCTGATGCTCAGCGAGCACGGCAGCCACCGGATGGTCGCCACCTTCACCGAGGTCGTCCCGCCCGAACGGCTCGCCTGGGTCGAGTCGGCGACCGGAATGCACACCACCAGCACACTCAGCGACCTCGGTGACGGCAACACCGCAGTCGTCATTCATCAGCGGAACGTGCCCGAGATGATGCGCATGCCTGAGGCACTGACCGGCTTCCTGACCTCCCTCGACAAGCTCGAGGAGCACCTCGCTCACCTCGTCCAGGGAGACCGATCGTGACCGACCCGCAGGCGTGGGTAGCGCCGACCTACCAGGGGCTCGCCGACCTACTCACCACCACCGCCGTCGACGCTTGGGACGCCCCGTCGCTGTGCGAGAAGTGGCTGGTGCGCCATGTGATCGCGCACGTGACCATGCCGGTTCGGCTGACTCCCGAGCAGTTCGGGACCGAGATGGCGGCAGCCGGTGGCGACTTCACCGTACTTTCCGACAACGTGGCCATTCGGGACGCCGCACTGCCCGTCGCCGAACTCCTCGACCAGCTTCGATCGCCGAGCCTGCACTCGTGGCAGCCGCCGGGCGGCGGTACAGCCGGTGCGCTGAGCCATGCCGTCATTCACTCCCTGGATGTGACGATCGCGATCGACCGGCCCGCGGTCGCAACGGCAGAGGCTGCGATCGCCGTCCTCGACCAGCTCACCGCCGCCAATGGCACCCGGTGCGGGGTCGACC
>JALYQN010000419.1 GCA_030855835.1 Actinomycetota bacterium
CGGCGTCGCCTCCTCGACCGTCGACTTTGTCATCGCAACCAAGCCGAAGTGCGCGTCGCGGACAGCGGTCTGGTTGATTGTCTGCTGGCTCGAGTAGTCGATCGGGTCCGAGTCGTCGAGCAGCTCGAACCGCCCGTACACGGTATTGCGGCGGAAGAAGTCGCAGACTCCGCGGATCGCGTAGATCGCGGAGGCCCACTCGGGGATGGTGCGGCCGAGGTTGTCCTGCGGCGAGTTGTTGTAGCCGGTCTCGGTCATGATGTAGTCCCGGATCCCGGGAAAGCAGGGAGCGAGGATGGCGAGGTGCTCGTCGATCTCGTCGGTGGGGCTCCTGCCCTTGTTGTACAGGTGGCCGTTGCCTACCTCGCACCAGGCGCTCAGGTCGCCCAGCTGCGCGGCGCGCTCGCGCGTGAAGTCCGTACGGGTCGAGGGGCCGGCAACCGGCACGCCGCTGGTGCGCGGGTTCGCCTTGGCCTGCTCCCACAGCGCGCGCTGCATGACCCGGGCGTGCTGTGCCCATTCGGGACCGTTGCTCCCGTTGTCGACCTCGTTGCAGCCGCCGAAGGAGTGCATCAACTTGGTGAGGTCGCCGCCCATCATCGGGGCGTACCTCGAGGTGAGGAAGTCCATCGCCTCACGGTTGACCGCCGTCGAGCTCTGCCAATCCTCCAGGTTGCCGACCGTCGCGTGCCACTTGATGCCCCGGTTCGCCAGGCGCGGCATCGCGTACATCTGGGCCCGGGTGCCGAGCGAGGTGCCGGTTGTGACGCGCTCGCGGATGCTGCGCCCGCCCAGCTCGGTGAGCAGGTCGATGACCGCGTCGGTGTGTTGGTAGACCTGCGTGGCGTAGAACATCTTGGTGTTGATCATGTAGTTCTGGGGAATCAGGTCGGCCATCTGGGCCGCCATCACTGTGGTCCCGCCCAGCCGACCGGGCAATTCTGCAGGCACGGCAGACTGGGCAGGCCCCGCCGGTAGCAGACTGGTTGCAGCCCCGACACCGGC
Source organism: Actinomycetota bacterium (assembly GCA_030855835.1). Taxonomy (GTDB): domain Bacteria; phylum Actinomycetota; class Actinomycetes; order Propionibacteriales; family Nocardioidaceae; genus JACCVL01. Next base: position 1,006 of record JALYQN010000419.1, read on the forward strand.
TGCGGAAAGGAACTCTCGACGCTTCATAGCTACTCCCGACAACTACACAAAGTAAAAAATCGATTACAGTAAGTGACCGTAGGAGAGCAGGCCATGGCCATGAAGAGCAGGTGCGGCATCTCGGGTGACTGGCGGCTGTTCCTGTCCAAACGACCGATGGGATGCCGTGCGATTGTGCCTAGTCGGCTGTGGTACGGGGCGCTTCGGCGTTCCAGCTGAGGTCCCGGTCAAACAGCTCGTACAGGGCCGCGTTGGTGGGCGGTAGTGCTCGACCAGGGCGGCGCGGGTATCGGCGTCGAAGGGCGGGGTGCTGCGCTCGGTGTAGCGCAGCAGCGGGATCGCACCGCTCACGGGGGTCCGGAGGAAGCGGCGCGCAGTCGCGAACGTCCATGCCGGGTCGCGGAAACATGTTCTCGGCCGCCAGCACGAGCATCCAGTCCGCTGGCACCCGGTCGAGACATGGCCGCAGCTGCTCGGCGTACCGGGCGCAGGCCCGGTAGCTGTGGTGGTCGTGGTGGAACGAGTACGGGTGCGGGTCGCGCCGGAGCCGGTCCGGGTCGACGCTCGCTAGCCGGTCGGGCTCGGCTTCCGGGGCGTCCTCGAAGGGATCAACCTCCTCGCGCCGAAGGCCTTGCGGTCCCAGAAGTTGGAGTACGCACGGGCGGCGGGCTCGCGCAGCAGGGCGATCACCCACACCGCGGGCAGGTCGGTCGTCGCACGCTCGGCGGCAGCTGGGTGAAACAAGTGGTACGGGCTGGCCTCACCCGCGACCGACAAGGACCCGCATGCGCGCTCTTGACGGCGTCGGCTAGCTCTGGTGGGGAAGTGCGACAGGTACCAGCGCGGGCCACTCAGTAGTTGATGTCGAAGTAATCGGTCAACAGGTCGGCCGGTGCCCGCGGTGCGAGGTGAGCGCCCCGTGCACACGAGCTCCGTCGCGCAACGTGGCGCACGCCGACCGGGAGTCGGTCCCGCAAGACTGCCGCCCGCCCGGCGCCCTCGATGCCACGGATCGGCAGCGGGCCTGCGCGCCGACCGGCTCCTCGCTGCGCTGCGTCGCCGCACCCCTTCGCCGACCAGTCCTCCTAGCGTAGCCAGCCGGACACGTCGAGTGGCACCAGAGACGCGAGCAGCCGTGTGTCGTGTGCGAAGTGGTCGGCGAGAGCGGCCTTGGTCTCAGAGGAAAGCTGTGGGCGCTCGTCCGGTTTCCACATCCGCTTCTTTATCGCTTTCACTCCGGGCAGCGACGTCGTGCGGGTCCACTGTCGAAGTGTCGCGACCGGCCGCTCTAGCAGGTCAGGAGGACGATGCGTGAGCCGGCGCACCGTCGGGTACCGGGCGTATTTCGCGGAGACGTTGTAGGCGGTGAAGTCCGGGGCGGGGACCGCCGAGACGCCGAGGAACGCGGTGAGGGCCCGCCAGACCGCTGCGGGGTCGAGGCGCAGGTCGTCCAGGGTCAGCAGGTGCAACCGCTCCCGCGGGACTATCTCCAGCACCCGCGAGAGGGCGGCCCCCAGGGCACCGACCCGCGGGTAGTCCAACAGCTTCGGGTCCAGTGGATCGGTGTCGGGCAACCCTCCGGCCAGGCTGCGGCGCCAGGCGGTGGCGAAGTCGCGCTCGCTCTCGTTGAGGGCGACCAGCTGGTTGCGGTGGTAGGACACCACCAGCTCGACCGGGTTCCGCAGCGCGACGATGAACCGGGCGTCCGGTACCGTTGCGCAGATTCTGGGGACCGCTGTGCGGGAGTAAAGGTAGATCGTGGATCCCTCCGCCCGGATCGCTGCTCGGCGGGCCTCCGCGCTGGCGAACAGGGCGGCATAGCTGTGCCGGTCAGAAAAGCCGTAGTGCGCGCCCATCCGCGGGTAGTCGTCGGCCCAGTAAAACGGCTCCTTCGGCACCGAGAAGTGGACCTCGGGATGGGCGGACAGCCATTGGGCAAGGGAGGTCGTGCCGGACTTGGGTGCGCCGATCAGGTAAGCGTTGGCCAGCGCTATCGACATCACTGCCGCCTCCCGCAAACCTCCTGAATCTGGCCCGCCGTCAGCACAGCTCAGCGGCGTAGCAC
>JALYQN010000457.1 GCA_030855835.1 Actinomycetota bacterium
CCACCAAGGAGGCGCTCAAGGACGCGGTCCTGCGTGCCGGCGACGACACCGGCGTCCGCGCCGTCGTGCTCACCGGGACCGGCCGGGCGTTCTGTGTCGGGCAGGACCTGCGCGAGCACGCGGCCTCGCTGCGGGACCTCCCCCTCGAACAGGTGTGGGCCACCGTGGAGGAGCAGTACGCACCGATTGCCGCCGGGCTCGCGAGCATGCCGAAACCCGTGGTGGCTGCCGTCAACGGGGTGGCTGCCGGTGCCGGGGCGTCGCTGGCCTTCGCTTGCGATCTGCGGGTGTTGGCCGACTCAGCGAGCTTCAACACCGCCTTCGCCGCGATCGGGCTTTCGTGCGACACCGGCGCCTCATGGACCCTGCCCCGGCTGGTCGGGCACGGCCGGGCCCTGGACCTGCTCTACCGGCCCCGAACGGTCGGTGCCGCCGAGGCGGAGCGGATCGGGCTGGCGACCCTGGTGGTGCCGGCCGAGCGCCTGCTGGCCGAGGCGAACGACCTGGCCCGGGTGCTGGCGGCGGGGCCGACGCTCGCGTACGCCGGCATCCGCCGGTCGCTGGCGTACGCCGGCACGCACTCCCTGACCGAGTCGATGGCGTACGAGGCGACTCAGATGGCGGCCACGGGCTCGTCCCAGGACCACCGCGACGCCGTGGCTGCCTTCGTCGCCAAGCAACGCCCCACCTTCCGCGGGCACTGACCCCCGGCAGGCCCGGATTCACCCGGACCGCTCTACCGGCGTCACGGTCAGCGCCGGCCGCCGATGGCGTGCAGAAGCCCGTCCGGCCCGATGCTGCTGAGGTAGCGCCGCCCAGGGTCGGCAGACAGCTCGACGGTTATCGACGCCCCGTGCAGCCGCTTGTTGAACCACTGCGTCATGGTGCCGTGGCACACACCGCCGCAGTCGACGTTGCCGATCGGGATGCGCATGGCGCGGGCCACCCGGCGTGAGAAGTGCGGCTTCTTCGAGCTCTTGGCGTCGACGTTGAACAGCGGCTGGTGCAGCGAGATCATGCGGTCCGGGTCGACCCGGCGCAGAAAGCGCAGGGTCGCGCGGGTCTCGGGCTCGGACGCCGGCCGCGGTCCGGACTCGTAGTCGCCGTCCAGGTCCTTCCAGCGCACCGGGAAGTTGCGGTTCAGGTCGACACCGTGCGCGTTCTTGCGGCTGCCGCGGCGGTACCCATCCGGGTTCAGCACCGGCAGCACCCACAGGTCGACGCCGTCGACGGGCCGGTGCCTGAGCAGGTGCTGGAGCGGGAGCCGGGTCTGCTGCTCGTCGCCGTGCATGGCACCTATCGCGACGGCGGTCCAGCTCGCAGCCGGGTCACCGAGATGGAAGGCACGCAGTGGTCGGCCGCGCACGCTGTGGCCGATGACTCGGCGGCCGATGACGGCCGGCCGGTCAGTGGCCGAGCCGGTGACTCGCGTCGGTCCTCCGGCCGCACCCGGGACGGCTGCGGCTCCGCCCGTCCCACCCGCGGGGCTGGCCAGCCCGGCGGCCATCAGGGCGGCAACGACGCCGACCCATGCCTGCGTACGCGTCCGCATCGCTGCCCCCCGTTGGCTCGGCGACCAGCACCGGCCGCTCGACTCTACTCAGCATGGCCGCGCACCCAGCAGCCGGCGAGGTGGTCGTCGACCAGCCCGGCAGCCTGCATCAAGGCGTACGCCGTGGTGGGGCCCACGAAGCGGAAGCCACGCCGCTTCAGCTCGCGGGCCAGGGCGATGGACTCAGTGGTGGCCGCGGGCACGTCTGCGCTGGTCATCGGCACCGGGTGATCCCCAGCCGCCGGCGCGAAGCCCCACAGCAGGTCGGCCAGCGACTGGTCGAGGGCGCGCACCGCCGCGGCGTTGGCGATCGTGGCCTCGACCTTTGCCCGGTTGCGGACGATCCCGGCATCGGCGAGCAGCCGGTCGACGTCGCGCTGCCCGAACGTCGCGACGACCGCCGGGTCGAAGCCGGCGAACGCCGACCGGAACGCCTCCCGCTTGCGCAGGATGGTCAGCCACGACAGGCCGGACTGGAACGCCTCCAGGCTGATCCGTTCGAACAGCCCGCGGGTGTCGGTGACCGGCCGGCCCCACTCCAGGTCGTGGTAGGCGCGGTAGTCGGGCGGCGCGTCGCCCCACGGGCACCGGCCGCGGCCGTCGTCGCCGCGGACCGGACCGCTCACGCAGGAGGCCCGGCAACGGCTGCCCGTGCCGGGTCGGCCTCGACGGCCCGCGCGAAGCGCCGCAGTGCCCAGCCGAACGTCAGCCGGGTCAGCGGACCACCGACCACCCACAGCGCCGGCGCGACCGGCCCGCCGGGCACCTCGATCCGCTCCCACCAGACGAACCGGGCGTACGAACCGACCGGCTCGACGATGAAGGCGCCGACCCCGCGGACGAGCCGTCCGGTGTGCACGATCTCGTACGAGCGTGGCCCGGTCTCCGGCGCGTCGAGGGCGGTCAGCGTCATGGGGTCGTCGAAGCCGACCGACCCGACGCCGGTTCGTGCCAGGATCCTGGTGCCGACGGCGAGGGCCGGACCGCCCACGTGCCGCACCCGCGTGAGCGGGAGCCAGTCGCCTTGACGCTCCCAGTCCACCGCCCACCGCCATACCTCGGCGGGTGCGGCGCGAACGTCGACGCCGACGCGCACCTCAGCCTGCACGGTCGCCCTCCTCGCCCCGTCGGGCGAACCCGGTGATGTCCGCGCCGGCGGGCGGGGGGTCCGCTCGGTCGTCGGCGTGCTGGGCGGTGCGGACCTCTGCGTCCAGTTCCGCAGCGAGCCGGGCGACGAGCGCATCGACCTCGGCCATCCGATAGCCCCGGAATGCGGTCGTGAAGCGCACCGCCCTCAGGTCACCGGCCCCCAGCGGCCGGTCCCCCGGGACCAGGACGTCCGGCCGGTCGTCGTACACCTCGCCCATCTCGCCGCCGCGGCCGGCCGCCAGCACGACACAGCCACCGATGACGAGGGCCGCCAGCACCCACAGCATCCAGGTCACGACTCGATCGTGCCACGGCGCAGGCGGCGGTGAGATGCTCACCGGGTGTTGCGCCTCGGCGGTCGGACCTTCACCAGAGCCCGCCCGGTGCTCATGGCGGTGGTCAACCGCACCCCGGACTCGTTCTACGACCGTGGCCAGACCTACGCGCTCGAACCGGCGCTGGAGCGGATCGACATGGTCATCGCGGCAGGGGCGGACATCGTCGACATCGGCGGGGTCAAGGCCGGGTACGGTGACGAGGTCGACGTTGCCGAAGAGCTGCGGCGAACCCGCAACCTGGTCGCCGCAGTGCGCGAGCGGCACCCGGAAGTGGTGATAAGTGTCGACACCTGGCGGGCCGAGGTGGCCGACGCGCTGTGCGCCGAGGGAGCCGACCTGGTCAACGATGCCTGGTCAGGCGCCGACCCCGAGGTCGCAGAGGTGGCCGCGGCGCGCGGTGCCGGGATGGTCTGCAGCCACACCGGCGGGCTCCCACCGCGTACCGACCCGCACCGGGTGGAGTACGACGATGTGGTCGCCGACGTGGTGCAGCGGACGACGGAGCTGGCCGAGCGGGCTGTGGCGCTCGGGGTGCGCCGCGACGGGATCCTGGTGGACCCAACGCACGATTTCGGCAAGAACACCTATCACTCGCTGGAGGTCACCCGCAGGCTCGACGAGCTGGTGGCCACCGGCTGGCCGGTGCTGGTGGCCCTGTCGAACAAGGATTTCATCGGCGAGACGCTGGACGTGGGGGTCGACGACCGCGTCATTGCGACGCTGGCAGCAACCGCGGTGTCGGTCTGGCACGGGGCGCTGGTGGTCCGGGCGCACCAGGTCGCCGAGACCCGGCAGGTGCTGGACATGGTCGCCGCCATCCGCGGGGACCGCCCGCCCGCCGTTGCCCGCCGTGGCCTCGCCTGATCACCCATGCGCGGCTAAGAAGCACCCGATCCGCGCTTACTCGGGGCGGGCTGCCGGGAGGGGGACGGGGCCGGCGCTCTCCACCAGCTGGACCGCCTCCTCGACGTCGTCGGTGAGGTGCAGCATCGCGAAGTCCTGCTCGGAGACCTTGCCCTCCCCCAGCACGGTCTCCTGCAGCCACCCGATGAGCCCGCTCCAATAGCTTCTCCCGAAGAGCACGACAGGGAACTGGGTGATCTTGTGGGTCTGGCCGAGGGTGATCGCCTCGAACAGCTCGTCAAGGGTGCCGAATCCGCCGGGAAACACGATGTAGCCCTGCGAGTACTTGACGAACATCGTCTTGCGGGCGAAGAAGTACCGGAAGTTGATCCCCACGTCGACCCACTCGTTGAGCCCCTGCTCGAACGGCAGCTCGATGCCCAGCCCGACCGACACTCCACCGGCCTGCGACGCCCCCTTGTTGGCCGCCTCCATGATCCCCGGCCCGCCGCCGGTGATCACCGCATACCCACCGTCGACCAGACGGGTGCCGAGCAGCTCCGCCTGCGCGTACGAGGGATCCGTACGCGGGGTCCGGGCGCTGCCGAAGACGCAGATCGCCGGGCCCAGCTCGGCGAGGGTGCCGAAGCCGTCGACGAACTCCGACTGGATCCGCAGCACCCGCCACGGGTCGGTGTGCACCCAGTCGGTTCGGCCCCGCTGGTCGAGCAGCCGCTGGTCGGTTGTCGTGCCGAGGACCTGTGAGCGGCGGCGCAGAACGGGGCCGTCGTAGCTGCTGGCGGGCGAGGCCGCCCCGTCGTCCCCGCGCGTCCGGTCTTCGCTCATCGTCCCGAGGCTAGCCAGGCGCGCATCCGGTCCTCACAGTGCCGCAGCGCCGCAAGCTCGACCCGCTCACCACGGGTGTGGGCCAGCGAAGGGTCACCGGGGCCGAAATTGACCGCCGGCACCCCCAGCTGGTTGAACTGAGACACGTCGGTCCAGCCGAACTTCGGCAGCGGCTCCCCACCCACTGCGTCGATGAAGGCCGCGGCCGCCGGCTGGTCGAGACCCGGCATGGCGCCGGGCGCCGAGTCGCACAGCTCGAACTCGAAGCCCTCGAACACCTCGACCAGGTGGGCCAGCGCCTGCTCGACGCCGCGGTCAGGCGCGAACCTGTAGTTGACCGAGACCCGGCACTCGTCGGGCAGCACGTTGCCAGCAACCCCGCCCTGCACGCCCACGGCGTTGAGACCCTCGCGGTACGTGAGACCGTCGATCACCGGCTGTCTGGGCTCGTACGCAACCAGCCGGTCCAGCACCGGTGCGGCGGCATGGATCGCGTTGACCCCCCTCCAGGCACGGGCGCTGTGCGCGCGCTCGCCGTGCGCGATGACCTCGATCCGGATCGAGCCCTGACAACCGCCCTCCACGACGGCGCTGCTCGGCTCCATCAGGATCGCGAAGTCGGCTGCCAGCAGGTCGGGCCGGGTGCGTGCGAGCCGTCCGAGCCCGTTGTGCTCGGCCTCTATCTCCTCGCACTCGTAGAACAGGTAGGTCACGTCCCGGTTGGGTTCGGCCAGCGACGCAGCCAGCAGCAGTCCGATCGCGACCCCACCCTTCATGTCACACGACCCGAGTCCGTACAGGTGCTCACCTTCCAGCCGCGACGGCAGGTTGGCGTTGACCGGCACGGTGTCCAGGTGACCGCCGATCACCACCCGCTCGTCCCGGCCGAGCTGCGTACGCGCGACCACGGTGTTGCCGTCGCGTACGACGTCGAGGTGCGCCACCGGGACCAGCGCCTGCTCGACCGCGTCAGCGATCGGTTCCTCGGCGCGCGACACCGACTCGATGTCGACCAGTGCGGCAGTGAGAGTGGCGACGTCAGCGGACAGGTCCAGCTTCGGGGTGCTCATGGGCGGCATTGTTGCTGCCCGCCGATCCGGTCTGTTCGGCAACCCTTGCCGGGTTCGCGCTTCTGTCAGCTGGGGACGACGATGCTGCGACAGCGGGTCGTAAGCCTTGCCGCGCTCCTTGCGCCGGCGATCCCGAGGACATGGCGACATCTCTGCTGTCTCAGCGACGGGAACGTCTCACGTCGGTTCACTCGGTGAAGCAGCAGAACTCGTTGCCCTCGGGATCGGCGAGCACGTGCCAGAAGATCTCGTCGTCCGGCGCCCGCAGCACCGCCGCACCCGCATCGACGAGCGGCTGCACCGCGTCCGC
>JALYQN010000459.1 GCA_030855835.1 Actinomycetota bacterium
CCGAGCTCTTCGACGCTTGCACTGCGCGCGGGCTCGAGTGCAGCCGCGCCGAGGTCGAGCCAGGTCGCCCGAACCTGTCCGCCACGTTCGCCGGCGCCGACGGCCCCGGACTGCTGCTGCTCGGCCACACCGACGTGGTGCCCATCGGAACCGGCTGGACGGTCGACCCGCTAGGCGGGCTGGTGCGCGACGGTCGGCTGTTCGGCCGCGGCAGTACCGACATGCTGGGCGGGCTCGCCGCCTGCGTGGTGGCGATGGCAGCCCTCCGGGAGGCGGGCGTAGAGCTGTCGGGTCCGGTCGAGCTGGCGGCCGTCGTCGACGAGGAGGAAACCGGCAAAGGCGTCCGGCACTTCCTGACCACCCGGGAGCGGCCAGACTTCCTCGGTTGCGTCGTGGCAGAGCCAACCGACGTGCAGACAGTCTTGGCTGCGCGCGGCGACTCCTATGTCGAGGTCACGGTCCGCGGACGCGCCGCACACGCCGGAAACCCGGCGGACGGCGCCAACGCCATCTACGGCGCAGCCGCCGTGGTCGCCGAGCTGGAGTCCTGGAACCACGAGCTCGCGAGGACGCCACATCGGCTAATCGGCCCGGCGACCTGGAGCGTCGGTCAGGTCCGCGGCGGCACCGGTACGTCGACCGTGCCCGCCGAGTGCGTGCTGGTGGCCGACCGCCGCCTGCTGCCGGAGGAGTCGGCCGCCGAGGTGGTGGAGGCGCTGAGCCGGAGGGTCGCGTCTCTGGCCCTCGCCGACCGCGGCCTGGCGGCCGAGGTGCGGGTGACGATGGAGATGCCCGGTTTCGAGACGGCCGCCGACCACCCGTTCGTCACTGCCGTCGACGGGGCCGTTGGCGCAGCGGGAGGGCCGGGGCTCCCGCTCGGAGGCTGGACCGCGGCCTGCGACGGCGGGTTCGTGGCTCGTGCGACCGGCGTACCGGTGGTCGTGCTGGGGCCGGGGTCGGTCGGGGACCAGGCGCACCAGCCGGACGAGTCGGTGGACCTCGAGGAGCTGCACGTAGCCTCGCGGGCCTACGCCCTGGCGGCGTTGCGCCTGCTCCGAGTCGGATAGCCGGCCGACTCGCGCCCACTGTCGCGCCCCACCCCACCAGACCGGGAGTAGCATTGTCGACAATCACCAGGGACGACTGCCGCCGGGGGGTCTGATGCCGCAGCCTGCGGTTGTCGGTCTGCTCTACCCCGGCTTCGGGGCGGAAGACGACTTCGCCGCGTTAGAGGCCCGCCTCGACGGGGCAATCCGGCTGCCGCTCGTGCACACCTCGGTCGGAGAGGACGCCCACCGCGTCGACGCGCTGCTCGACCTGGGTAGCACGCTCCGGCTGGCGGCGGGCGCCCGAGTCCTGACGGCACAACGGCCGCACTCTGTCGTCTGGGCATGCACATCGGGCAGCTTCGTCTTCGGCTGGGAGGGTGCCCGCAAGCAGGTCGAGGATGTCGGCACGTTGCTGGGCCTGCCGGTGTCCTCGACGTCGATCGGGTTCGTTAACGCCACCCACGCGATGCGGATCAGCCGGGTCGCCATCGCCGCCTCGTACCCAGCGGATGTGGCTTCCGCCTTCGTCGAGTTCCTGGTCGACGGCGGGATCGATGCGGTCGCCGTGAGCAGCCGCGGCATCGTCACCGCTGCCGAGGTGGGACGGCTCGACCGGGACGCGGTGCTGGCCATGGCGCGCGACGCCGACATCGGCAACGCCGAGGCGTTGCTGGTCCCCGATACGGCCATGCACTCGCTGGGCTGGCTCAACGCTCTCGAGGCCGCGGTCGGCAAACCCGTACTGACCGCCAACCAGGTCACGGTGTGGGAGGGGCTTCGCCTGCTGGGACCGGTCCCTCGGTTCGACTCGCTGGGCTCGCTGTTCGAGCTCGAGCCGGTCGGTAGCGAGGCGCGGCCGCCGGCGTCCACCGGAGCAGGTGTCGCTCCTTGACGTCACGTCCCTATCTCGAGCCGCTGGTACGCGAGTCGACACCCAGCATCATCGCCGACAAGCTGCGGGCAGCCATCGCTCGCGGCGATCTCGAGCCGGGGGCCCAGCTCGGCGAGGCCGGGCTCGCCCGTGACCTCGGGGTCAGTCGGGGACCGTTGCGCGAGGGAATGCAGCGGCTCAGCCAAGAGGGCCTCCTGGTTTCCATCCGCAACCGCGGGCTCTTCGTCATGGAGATGACCCCGGAGAACGTCAGCGACATGTACGTCGCCCGGGCTGCCATCGAGCGCGCGGCCGCCGAGCAGATCTTCCGCCACGACCCTCGGGCCGCCGGCAACGGGCTCCTCGAAGTGACCGGGCGGATGGCGAGAGCGGCCGCGCGCAAGGACAGCTCGGGCGTCAGCGAAACCGACATCGAGTTCCACCAGCTGCTGGTCGCGCTTGCTT
>JALYQN010000488.1 GCA_030855835.1 Actinomycetota bacterium
GGCCGGTCCAGCCGTCGATGCTGGCGGCCGCGGCGGGGGAGAGCGGGTTGGCTGAGCGCCGGCACTGGCACACCGGCTGCTGGGCTCGCGGGCGATGAGCCGCCAGTCAGCGCGTGGCAAGGCGCTCGCAGGCGTCGCCGATCCGGACGCTCTGGCCGATGCCGCTGACGAGCTGTACGGGGTGGGGCCCGAGGGCTTCGTTGCGCAGCGGGACGCCGCCGCCCGGGAGGCACGCGACGCCGGTGACCGGACGTTGGCGGCCGCCATCGGTGGGCTGCCCAAGCCGACGGTGGCGGCCTTCCTGCTCAACCAGCTGGCGCGCCGCCGCCCGGACGCCGTCGAGCAGCTCGTTGTGCTCGGGGCCGAGCTGCGCGCCGCACAGCAGAGCCTGGCCGGGGATCAGCTGCGCGCGCTCACCCGACAGCGTCAGGCGGTCGTCGCAGGGTTCGTGCAACAGGTGCACGCGCTGGCCGCGGAGCTGGGCCGGCCGATCAGCGACCAGGTCACCCAGCAGGTTGAACAGACGCTGCGGGCCGCAGTCGCGAACGCCGGAGCCGCCGAGGCGCTGCGAAGCGCCCGGCTCACGACTGGGCTGAGCTACGTCGGCCTCGGGGACGTGGACGTCTCCGCCGCGGTCGCCGCTCCGCGGGCGGTCCGGGACACCCCTGCCGTGTCCACGACGCAGGACGGACCGGAGCAGTCACCGACCGCGGCCCATGCACGTCTGGACGAGCTGCGGCGCCAGCTGGCCGAAGCAGCGGCGGCGCAGGATGAGGCTGCCGAGCAGCTGGAGACCGCCGACGACCGGGTGCGCGCGTACGAGGCCGAGCGGGCCGAACGCCAAGACCGGGTCGCGAGGCTGCGAGACGAGCTGTCGAGCGCGCAGGCTGCTGCCGAGGAGTCCGCCGCACAGCTGCGACAAGCCGAGCGTGAACGAGCCGACGCTCGGCGGGTGGCAGCGCAGGCAGCCGAGACTGTCGAGCGCGCACGCGCAAGGCTCGCCGATCTGGCGCCGTGACCCGGGAGCAGCAGGCTCCCCCAACACCGCAGCCCGATACGGTTGCTGATCGTGAGCCCGCGACCTATCCGCGGCACCTCCGTGCTGCCTGCGCGCCGAGAGCCGGTGACGTTGGAGACCGCGGACGGCCTGTCCCTTGTCGGTGAGCTCGCGTTGCCGCTGGAGCGCGAGCCGGTCGCCACGATCGTGTGCCTGCACCCCTTGCCGACCCACGGCGGCATGATGGACAGCCACCTGATCCGCAAGGCGTCGTACCGCCTACCCGCGCTTGCGGGCATGGCGGTGCTGCGGTTCAACACCCGAGGCACCAGCAGTGCCCAGGGCACCAGCGGCGGCACGTTCGACGGCGGCGAGAGCGAGCGGTTCGACCTGGCTGCGGCGATTGACTACGTGGAACTCGCCGGACTGCCCTCGATCTGGCTGCTTGGCTGGTCATTCGGTACCGAGCTGGTGCTGCGGTACGGGTTGGAGCCCGGCGTCGTCGGTGCCGTCCTGATGTCCCCACCGCTGCGCTCGGTCACGGACGCGGACCTGGACGCGTGGGCGGCGTCGGGCCGACCCCTGACGGCGCTCATCCCGGAGCATGACGACTATCTGCAACCCACCGCGGCACGAACCCGGTTCTCCCGGGTGTCCCAGGCCGACGTCGTCGCTGTCGAGGGTGCCAAGCACCTGTGGGTCGGGCACACCGAGCGGGTGCTTGACGAGTTCGTCCGGCGGGTGGCCCCGCAGACCTCCGTACCGCTGCCGCGGAAATGGGATGGACCGATGGAACACGCCGACTCCTCGATGTACTCCGACCGGACCGTGGCGGCGCTATCTCCGGAGGGCGAGCAACGCACGCAATAGCCTGTTGGCGACCGCTGAGACTGGGGGAACCATGTCGCCGCCTACCGCACGCCCGACGGGGGTTGTCCTCAGCACGGTGCTGGCTGCCCTGCTGGTGGCGGCAGGGAACCACACCGCGAACGCTCCGGCGCGGAGCGGCGCCCCGTTGATCGCCGCACCGGGGGTAGGCGTCGGCGGCGTGGAGGTTGCGAAGCGGCCGCTGCTGGAGCCGAACGCGCGGCCGCTGGCCGCCAACCGGCTCTACGTCGCCGGTGGCTCGGGCCAACGGGTGCTGCGCTTCGAGTCCGGGCTGGCCAGCGTCGGAGCCGGCGTGCTGGAGGTGCGGCCCAACCAGGCAGGGAACTGCGCGCCGGGCAAGCAGCACGCTAGCCAGATCTTGTTTCGCGACCGAGACAACAACGGTCGGTTCAACCGTGCGGTCGACAAGACGTCGGTGCGGCGAGACGCCGGGTGCATGTTGTTCCACCCCAGCCACGACCACTGGCACTTCGAGGCCGCGGCGCGCTACGCGCTCTGGGACCCGGACCGCCCGCGCGACCCCGTCGTCGTCAGCCGCCGGAAGATGAGCTTCTGCCTGCGCGACACAGAGCGGGCACCCGAGCGCTGGGCGACGCCGAACTACCGGCAGTACTACGGCGATTGCCATCGGCACACGCCGCAGGGCATCTCCATCGGCTGGGTCGACGTCTACGGCAGCTACCTGCCCGGTCAGTCGCTGAAGCTGCCCCGCGCGATGCCGACCGACGTGTACTGCCTACGCACCACGGTCGACCCGCAGAACCAGCTACGTGAGTCCAGCAACCGCGACAACCACAGCCTGCGGGCAGTCCGCATCCAGGGTGATCGCGTGACCACCAATCCCACCGCACGCTGCCGCGCACTCGACTAGTCCACGACCCACCGGTCTCGAGACATCGGGGTCGCGGGACGACCGCCATGCCTCGACGGTCGTCGAGCGCCGGTCAAGAGCGCTGGTCGGCGCTCTGCGGCTGCGGCTGCGCCTGCTTCGGCAGCTCCGCCTTCGTCGAGCCACCCGGCCTGGTCCCCCCACCCGGCGCGGGCTGCTCTTGCTCGACCGTCACCTGCTCATGGCCGCCCGGTTCGTGATCGGCCGGCACATCATCGGCCGGCACATCATCGGCCAGCACCGCGTCCCGGCGTTGCTGTTCGTCAGGGCCAAAGCTCGCCACCAGGTCGCGCAGGGCGGCCAGCTGGGACACGATCCCGTCCCGCCGGCGCTGCACGGTGTCCAGCTCGTTGCGGGCCGCAGCCGTACGCCGATCGAGGTCGCTCTGCGCCTGCGCCGACATGTGCTCGGACTGCTTGCGAGCCGCAGCGACGATCTGCTCGGCCTCCCGCCGGGCCCGCGTCACGGCCCGCTCCGCCTCACCGGCTGCGTCCTCCCGCATCTTCCTGGCCTGCAGCGTGGCCTCGTTGGCACGGTGCTCGGCGGCATTGGCCCGATCCTCCGACTCCCGCACCAGCCGCTGGGTCTCCTCCACCGCCTGGGTGTGTGAGTCGGCGGCCTCCCGGGTGAGGCGCTCGCGCTCCACGGCGAGTACCCGACGGGCCTCGGACACCTCGCGCTCCGCGACTGCCCGAGCCTTCTCGGCCTCGCGCTTGGCCGAGGTCCGCAGGCTCGTGGTCTCCTGCTCGGCGGCGAGACGGACCTGGTC
>JALYQN010000500.1 GCA_030855835.1 Actinomycetota bacterium
GTAGATCAGGCGCCGCTGGAAGGCCCAGGCCAGGCTCAGCACGAGCAGGGCGACAACAGCCACCGCGACGACCAGGCGCACCACACCATCAGTGTTGCGCCCCGCACTAAAGTCGGCCGCATCGACGACGGCTGGGTGCTCGTACAGGGGTGATCACGTGGACGCTGAGCAGGGCCGGACGCAGGTCGCGTCGGTCCCGGGCCGGTGCTGTTCGTTCGCTACGCCTTCCCGCCCAACAACCACGGCTACTGCGGGCCCGGCGACAGCGCGACCTTCTTCGAGTACGGCGCGACCGGCACGGTGGATGCCGGCCTGCGGGCGCAGGCCAGCGAGTTCGCCGGAGCCTGGCCGTACCTGGAGCTGATCGCGGGGGCGACGGGCGTGCCGGACCCCCTGGATCGCCGGGTCGTGGAGGCCTACTGGGTGGGCAACGAGCTGCTCGACCGGGTCGGGGTCTCGCACATCGGCGACTCCATGGAGGAGCGTTTCCGCTTTCGCGCCGGACCTCGTTTCACCAGCCTGACCGAGGGGGTGCTGGCCGGGGGAGTCCCGCACCACAGTTTCCACGTGTTCTGCATCTACCAGGGTGTGGGACTGCTCGGGGACGACCGACGAGCCGAGCAGGCGCTCACGGTGCTGGACAGGTGCCGCATCCGTTGGGGCCGGGTCAAGGCGCTCAGCGGTGACCAGGTGGTGGTGGAGTCGTCGGCGCTGACGTGGGACGGTCGGCGTCTGGAGCTCGGACCGCCGATGGCGGAGACCGCCGTCCGGTTCCGCGGCGGTGTGGGGATGCTCGGTGTGCTGGCCGTGGGCGACTGGGTGTCGTTGCACTGGGAGTGGGTCTGTGATCGGCTCAGCGAACGCCAGTTGGCCTCCCTGCGCTACTACACCCGGCGGCAGCTGTCGATCGTCAATGACCGGGTCGGTCAGTCGGGCCCCGCGTTGGCGCTCGGCTGACCCGGGCGGGCCCTGCGCTCCCCAGTCGCCAGCTGCGGTCCAGTCGCCAGGTGAGCCGTGCACCGATGTGGTGTCGGGGTGCTCCGGGCTCGCGGATGAGGACGTCGCCTGCACCGGTCTCCACGAGCAGGTCCGAGTGCGGACCGCGGAACCACACCGCCCGCAGGCGGCCCTCCCGATCGCTACCCAGCCGCGCCCATTCCGGTCGGACCAGCAGCTCACGTCCGTTCTCCACGAGCACCGACGCCGGACCGGTCAGCCGGGCTGCGGGCAGGTCCACCGGTTGCGCGTAGACCTCAGCCGGTGTGCCCACCTGCTCGACCCGTCCGCCGCGCAGCAGAACCACCCGGTCGGCCAGGCCCAAGGCCTCCTCTGCGTCGTGGGTGGCGTAGACCGCGGCCGCTCCGCTGTCACGCTGCCGTGCGGCCAGCTCGTCCAGGAACACGCCCCGGACATGGGTGTCGAGGTGAGCGGTCAGCTCGTCGAACAAGAAGAGCCCTGGCTGACGCGTCGGAGGAAGCGGGGTATGCCCCGTCGAGCTTGTGAGCGGTCAGGGAGTGCCCACCGTTCATCGCCCCGTCCGTGGGAGCGGACTAAGTCGCCCGACAGTCGTTGGACGGGACGGCGCCGCCGCCGACGACATGGCGTGGCCAATTCACCGCGCCGGACCCGGGTGGGGTAGAGGTTGGCCGATCGTGACATGAGGGTCAGTTGACCCCAGGCAGGGGTCTCGGCCACGCCCGACCCGATGACCTCGGACACACATAGCCCGATCGACTTCTCCCAACGCGACATTACCCATCCGGGGGGGCTGACTCTGGGTGCAACGCCTGGACAGACAGTCCGGGCCGCGCCGAATCCAGGAGTGATAGGCATGACGGACCGCGACCGGGGCAGCACCAAGGACGACCTCATTGCCGCCGCCTTGGCAAGTGGGGCGACGCACCGAGAAGCAGGTAGCGCAGCCGGCGTGTCTGAACGCACGGTTCGACGGCGCCTCGAACAACCAGAGTTCGAGGAGCAGGTGTCAAGCCAACGCGACGAACTCGTCAGCCGCACGATGGACAGGTTGACCGGGCTGACAACGACTGCCGTGGACACCTTGTCCTCGCTGATTTCCTCCGCTGATACCCCTGCAGGAGTGAAGCTCAGGGCCGCAATGGGAATCCGGGGTTGCTGCGCGGATAGGTGACACATCAGCTGCGGTGCCGAGAGGTGCCGCAGGAGAGGATGTGCAGCATGCCGAAGCCGTATTCCAAGGAGTTCCGGGAGGACG
>JALYQN010000506.1 GCA_030855835.1 Actinomycetota bacterium
CACCAGGGCCGGGTACGCGCTCGACGTCACCGCGGACCACCTGGTCTGGAGGAGCAGCGACGACCGGGGTTCCGGGCGGTTCGTCGAGGCAGGCACTCTCCGTCCCGGCGACAAGCTGGAGTGGCACCGCCGCGACGCACACGGCCAGGCCGAGATCAGCAGTCGTCAGGTTGCGGAGGCGGCACTGGCCGGGTGGATGCAGTCCGACGGCTTCGTAGGGCAGTACACCGGCACCGATCGCTCGCTCACGCTCGAGGCCATGACAGTGACCTCATCGGAGCTCGCGTGGGTGACCGGGGCACTCGACGCGGTGTTCCCTGGTGCGCACCGCCACGAGCGGGCCGTGGTGACACAGGACGCGTCGCTCGACTGCCGGCGCACCCGCCTGGGCGGCGTCCACCCGACCGAGTTCGTCGAGGCCTGGGGTCTTCGGGCGCGTGGGACCGACATGATCGTGCCGCAGCAGCTGTTCACCGCACCTCTTCCGGTGGTCGCGGCGTACCTGAAGAGCGTGTTCCAGGCCGAGGGCTTCGTCTCGGCACGGGAGCGTTCCACAGTGGTCGAGGTCGACATGATCAGCGAGCAGCTGATCCGTGGCATGCAGTCCCTGTTGCTGCGCTTCGGCATCTTTGCCCGTGTCGGCTACAAGGTGGACCCCCGGCCGGACCGCAAGGACTGCTGGACCCTGCGCATCCAGTCCGCCGGAGACCGGCGGATCTTCGCCGACGAGATCGGGTTCATCGACGAGCGCGAGGCGGAGAAGCTGGAGCGTTCCTTCGACCTGCCCGGCCTGGCCGCCAAAGCGACCAAACGCCTCGAGATCGACCGCGTCGAGGACCTCGGAGCCATGGAGGTCTACGACATCCAGACCGAGAGCGGCGAGTACCTGTCGGGCAACCTGCGGGTGCACAACTGCTTCATCCTCGCCGTCGACGACAACATGGACTCGATCTTGAACTGGTATCGCGAGGAAGGCCTGATCTTCAAGGGGGGCTCGGGTTCGGGCCTCAACATCTCGCGCATCCGCGGGTCGAAGGAGCTGCTGCGCAGCTCGGGTGGCACGGCCAGCGGGCCGGTGTCGTTCATGCGCGGTGCCGACGCGAGCGCCGGCACCATCAAGTCCGGCGGCGCCACCCGGCGCGCGGCGAAGATGGTCGTGCTCGACGTCGACCACCCCGACATCGTCGAGTTCGTCGAGACGAAGGCGCGCGAGGAGGACAAGATCCGCGTGCTGCGCGACGCCGGGTTCGACATGGACCTCGGCGGCCGCGACATCGTCAGCGTGCAGTACCAGAACGCGAACAACTCGGTGCGCGTCACCGACTCGTTCATGCGCGCGGTCGAGGACGGCACCGGCTTCGGCCTTACCGGTCGTATGACCGGTGAGGTCATCGAGACCGTCGACGCCGAGGAGCTGTGGGGCAAGATGGCGCGGGCGGCGTGGGAGTGCGCCGACCCGGGCATCCAGTACGACTCCACGATCAACGACTGGCACACGTCGCCGGAAACCGGGCGAATTACCGCAAGTAATCCATGTTCCGAGTACCTTCATCTGGACAATTCATCCTGCAATCTGGCCAGTCTTAACCTGATGAAATTCCTGCAAGACGATGGCTTGTTTGATTCGGCAACGTTCGCCAAGGCCGTTGAGATGGTCATCACGGCGATGGACATTTCGATCTGCTTCGCCGACTTCCCCACCGAGAAGATCGGCGAGGTCACCCGCGCCTACCGCCAGCTCGGCATCGGATACACGAACCTTGGCGCTTTGCTTATGGCGTCGGGTGTGGCGTACGACTCCGACGGCGGTCGGGCACTCGCGGCGGCCATCACCAGTCTCATGACTGGCTCGGCGTACAAGCGGTCAGCTGAGCTGGCCGGAGTAGTCGGCCCGTACGACGGCTATGCACGCAACTCCGTGCCGCACACGCGCGTGATGCGCAAGCACCAGGCGGCCAATGACTCGGTGCGCACCCTGCACCAGATCGACCGTGATGCGCACAAGGCAGCGACAAAGGCTTGGGCGGCTTGTTTGGAAATCGGAAAGACGAACGGTTGGCGCAACGCTCAGGCCAGTGTATTAGCGCCGACCGGAACAATCTCCTTCATGTTAGACAGTGACACCACAGGAGTCGAGCCCGACTTCTCACTGGTGAAGTTCAAGAAGCTGGTCGGCGGCGGGTCGATGCAGATCGTCAACCAGACCGTGCCGCGGGCGCTCACCAAGCTCGGGTACGCGACCGAGACGATCGAGGCGATCGTCGAGTACATCGCCGAGCATGGTCACGTCGTGGACGCGCCGGGGCTGAGGCCCGAGCACTACGAGGTGTTCGACTGCGCGATGGGGGAGCGGTCGATCAAGCCGATGGGCCACGTGCGGATGATGGCGGCCACCCAACCCTTCATTTCCGGTGCCATCTCGAAAACTGTGAACCTGCCCGAGTCCGCAGCGGTGGAGGACATCGCTGACGTCTACTTCCAGGGCTGGAAGCTCGGCCTCAAGGCGCTCGCGGTGTACCGCGACAACTGCAAGGGCGGCCAGCCGCTGGCGACCGCGAAGACCAACCGGGACGAGAAGGTCGTCGAGGTGTCGGTGCCGTCGGCGCCGATTCGCAAGCGGCT
>JALYQN010000520.1 GCA_030855835.1 Actinomycetota bacterium
CGCTCACGCCGTACGTCGCCGCAGCCGATGCCCTGATCACGACCGCCGCGGTTCCGGGCCGGCCCGCACCGATGCTGGTGACCAGCGCGATGGTGGAGCAGATGTCGCCCGGCGCCGTCGTGGTCGACCTGGCCGCGGAGCAGGGTGGCAACGTGGAGGGCTCGTCGCCTGGCGAAACCGTGCGTATCGGTCACGCTCTGGTGTGGGGAGGCGTGAACGTACCCAGCCAGATGCCCGGACCGGCAAGCCGGTTGCTGTCGACCAACATCGCCAACCTGATCACGCTGATGACCGCCGATCCCGACGAGGATGAACAGCCCGAGCCGGCCGGGCACTCGGAGCAGCCGGAGGCGGGGCCGGAGCCCGAGTCCGCCGATGAGTCGCAGGAGGGGCAGGTCGACGAGCCCGACGAGGAGGATGCCCGGTCGGCACGCTTTGCTCCCGACTTCGACGACGAGGTGATCGCCGGCTGCTGCGTGGTCCACCGCGGCGAGGTACGACACGCGCCGACCCGCGAACTGCTCGAGGAGGACTCCTGACATGGACGAGTCGATTGTCTGGCTCACGATCTTTGTGCTGAGCGTCTTCGTCGGCGTCGAGGTGATCTCCAAGGTGTCCGCCACCTTGCACACCCCGTTGATGTCCGGCGCAAACGCGATCCACGGGGTGATCCTGGTGGGGGCCATGCTGGTGACCGGCACCACCGAGTCGACCGTCGCGCTGATCGTCGGCCTGGTCGCGGTGGTGCTGGCCACGCTGAACCTGGTGGGCGGATTCGTCGTCACCGACCGGATGCTGCAGATGTTCGGCCGGCGCAAGCCATCGGCGCCCGCTGCTGACCAGGGATCGGCCGGCGGGGGGAAGGGGGCCAGCGCGTGATCCCCACCTGGGTGCAGCTGGCGTACCTGGTGGCCGCGGTGTGCTTCATCGTGGCCCTGAAGGGCCTGTCCAGCCCGCGTACGGCCCGGCAGGGCAACGTGATCGGAGCGGTCGGGGCGCTGCTGGCGGTCGTCGTCGTCTTCTGGGAGACCGACCTTGACCACGTGGTCGCGATCCTCGCCGCCATTGCGGTGGGCGCCGTGGGCGGCGTGGTCGGTGCACAGCGGGTCCAGATGACGCAGATGCCGCAGCTGGTGGCGCTGTTCAACGGTGTCGGTGGTGGGGCGGCGGCGCTGGTCGCCCTGCTGGAGCTCGACGAGCTGAGCCAGATCGCGTCGGTCGCCGACGTGGCAGAGTTCGACCTGGCGGCGACCGCGTTCACCGTCCTGGTGGGGTCGGTGAGCTTCGCCGGATCCTTGGTCACCTTCGCCAAGCTGCAGGAGCTGCTGCCGACGAAACCGATCGTGTTTCCCGGCCTGCCGGTTGCCTTCGGCGGCTCGTTCCTGGTTGCGCTCGGTCTGTCGGTGTTGTTGGTGCTCGACCCTGCACTGTGGCCGGGTATCGCCATCGGCGCGCTCGGGCTGGCGGTCGGGGCGATGCTGGTGCTGCCGGTCGGCGGGGCCGACGTCCCCATCGTGATCTCGCTGCTCAACGCCTTCACCGGCCTGACGGTTGCGGCCGGCGGCTACGTGCTGGGCAACACGCTGCTCGTGGTGGCCGGCACCCTGGTCGGGGCGTCGGGAACGTTCTTGACCAGGCTGATGGCGGCCGCCATGGGCCGCTCGCTGATGAACACGCTGTTCGGGGCGCTCAAGGGCGGTTCCACCCTCGGCGCGACCGAGGCCAGCGACCGGCCGGTCCGCTCAAGCGGGCCCGAGGACGTCGCGATCAAGCTCGGCTACGCACAGCGGGTGCTGATCGTCCCCGGCTACGGGCTTGCGGTTGCCCAGGCCCAGCACGCGCTGCGGGAGCTGGTCGACGTGCTCGGTGAGCGCGGGGTGCAGGTCGACTACGCCATCCACCCGGTCGCCGGCCGGATGCCGGGGCACATGAATGTGCTGCTCGCCGAGGCGCAGGTGCCGTACGAGCAGCTCAAGGAGATGGACGAGATCAACGATCAGTTCAAGGACACCGATGTGGTCCTGGTGGTCGGCGCCAACGACGTCGTCAACCCCGCGGCGCGTACGACCGAGGGCGCGCCGATCTACGGGATGCCGATCCTGAACGCCGACAGGGCCGAGGAGGTGGTGTTCATGAAGCGGTCGATGGGACCGGGCTTCGCCGGCATCGAGAACGAGCTGATGTTCGTGGACTCCACCACGATGCTGTTCGGTGACGCCAAGGAGAACATGAGCAAGCTGGTCAACGCGGTCAAGACCCTCTGACGCCGCCGTTGCCACGGGCGAGCGCGGTGCGCGTGCCCACTGGGTCTCAGCCGACGATGCCGTACAACCGGTCACCGGCGTCGCCGAGCCCGGGCACGATGTAGCCGCGCTCGTCGAGCCGCTCGTCCAGAGCG
>JALYQN010000521.1 GCA_030855835.1 Actinomycetota bacterium
GGTCCGTGTATCGCCGGGCATGTCGGTGCCGACACGTCGGCGGCGATCCTTGCTGAGGGCCCTCACCGTGGCGAGCGGATGCAACTCCTCGTCGACGTCGGCACGAACGCCGAGATCGTGCTCGGCAACGCCGAGCGGCTGCTGGCCGCCTCGTCGCCGACCGGGCCGGCCTTCGAGGGCGCCCAGATCTCCAGCGGCCAGCGTGCCGCCCCCGGCGCGATCGAGCGCGTACGCGTCGACCGGGCCACGTTGGAGCCGCGGGTCGCCGTGGTGGGGGGCGAGCGGTGGTCCGACGAGGAGGCGTTCGCCTCGGCAACCACCAGGACGGGGGTCACCGGCATCTGCGGGTCGGGGATCATCGAGGCGATCGCCGAGCTGTTCCTGTCCGGGGTGGTCACCGCCGACGGTCGCATCGTGCGCCCGGCCGGCCACCCGACGGGCCGGCTCGTCGAGCACGGCCGCACCTTGTCGTACCGGTTATGGGACGACCCGGTCATCGAGGTCACCCAGAACGACGTGCGCGCCATCCAGCTGGCGAAGGCCGCGCTGCAGGCCGGCTGCCGACTGCTGATGGACCGGCTCGGCGTCGACCGGGTCGACCGGGTCCGGCTCGCCGGCGCCTTCGGCAACCACATCGACCCGACGTTTGCGATGGTGCTGGGGCTGGTGCCCGACTGCGACCTCGACCGGGTCGAGAGCGCCGGGAACGCCGCCGGCACCGGAGCGCTCATGGTGCTGTTGTCGACCGCGGCCCGTGCCGAGATCGAACAGGTGACCGCGCGGATCGAGAAGGTGGAGACTGCCATCGAGCCGGCCTTCCAGGCACACTTCGTCGACGCGATGGGGTTCCCGCACTCACGGCTGGCGTATCCGCTGCTGGCCGCCCGGGTGTCGCTGCCGGCGGTGGCGGCACCGGCGCGGCGTCCCCGTGCTCGGGTGGCGCTGCATGAATGAGGTCGATGAGGCGGCGGGGTCCCGGCGCGGCGGCGCACGGCGGCGCCAGCGCGAACGGGGCCCGACCCAACCGGCCCAGCCACCGTGGCGGTTGCTGCAGCGACAGCTGGAACCCGTGCGCGCGGTGTCCGACGACCAGCTCGAGCAGATCCACCAGGCTTCGATGCGGGTGCTGTCCGAGACCGGGATGGACTTCCTGCACCCACGGGCCCGGCAGCTGTGGGCCGACGCCGGTGCGGACGTGGACGGTGACCGGGTACGCCTCGACCCCGAGCTGGTGGGGTCGCTGGTGGAGCAGGCACCGTCGCGGTTCACGCTGCACTCGCGCAACCCTGCCCACCACGTGGAGATCGGTGGTGACGCGGTGGTCTTCGCCCCGGTCGCCAGCGCCCCGTACGTCGGGGACGTGGCGGGGGGCCGTCGGGAGGGCAACAAGCGCGACTTCGACAACCTGCTGCGGCTGAGCCAGGTGCTCAACGCCATCCACATGCATGCCGGCTACCCGGTCGAGCCGACCGACGTCCACGCCTCGGTGCGCCATCTGCATGCCACCCGCTCGCTGTTGACACTCACCGACAAGGTCCCGCACGCGTACAGCCTGGGCGCGCAGCGCAACATCGACTGCCTGGAGATGGTGCGGATCGCCCGGGAAGTCGATCACGAGACGCTGGAGCGGGAGCCGTCGATCCACACGGTGATCAACGCCAGCAGTCCGCTGCGGCTGGACGAGCCGATGCTCGAGGGCATCCTGCAGTACTCGTCGCGCAACCAGGTGGTGATCCTCACCCCTTTCACCCTGGCCGGCGCGATGGCCCCGGTGACGCTTGCAGGCGCGCTGGTGCAACAGAACGCGGAGGCGCTGGCGGGCATCGCATTCACCCAGCTGGTGCGGCCCGGCGCCCCGGTCGTCTACGGCGGGTTCACCTCGAACGTCGACATGCGCTCGGGCTCACCGGCGTTCGGGACGCCCGAGTTCATGAAGGCCGCCCTCGTCGGGGGCCAGCTCGCCCGCCGCGCCGGCGTGCCGTACCGCTCGTCCACCGTCTGCGCGGC
>JALYQN010000006.1 GCA_030855835.1 Actinomycetota bacterium
GCTCTGGTCGCCGCCGAGGGCTTCTTCGGCGGCCTCGGCCAGAAGGCGATGCTCGACCCCGACGTGGTGCGGGAGGGGTTCGCAGCCGTCTCCTCGCCCGGCCGGCTCGAGGTCGTGCGCCGCGGGCCGGCCATTGTTCTGGACGGGGCGCACAACCCGCACGGCGCACAGGCGACGGTGGCTGCGGTGCAGGAGGCGTTTGCGTTCAGCCCGCTGGTCGGGGTGGTCGGGGTGATGGGCGACAAGGACGTCGACGGGCTGCTGGCGGTCTTCGAACCGGTCTTCGCCGAGATCGTCTGCACCCAGGCGGCGACTCCCCGGGCGATGGCCGCCGACGAGCTCGCGGACGCCGCCGAGGCGCTGTTCGGCCAGGACCGGGTGCACCGGGCACCGCGCCTGGACGACGCGCTCGACGTCGCGGTCGGGCTGGCCGAAGGCGGTAGCGGGTACGGGGAGGCGCTCGGGAGCGGCGGGGTGTTGGTGACCGGGTCGGTGGTGACCGTAGGGCAGGCCCGTACCCTGCTCGCCGTTTCCAGTGATCGGGGCTCGGGCGGGGTGCGCTAGTGCGGATCATGGCCGCGGCCGTGCTCGGGTTCGAGGCGGTCGTGATAGCGCTGTCGGTGCCGGTGCTGATCCAGGTCTCGGGAGTGGACCCGGCCCCGGCGACGGTCGCGGGGCTGGGCCTCGCGCTGCTCGCCGTAGTGGCGGCCGGATCGCTGCGGTACGGCTGGGGTTACCCGCTGGGGTGGGCGGTGCAGGTCGGCGCGTTCGCGCTCGGCTTCCTCACCTCGGCGATGTTCGTGGTCGCGGTGCTCTTCGGCGGGCTCTGGGTGCTTGCGCTGGTGCTCGGCCGCCGGATCGAGGCCCAGCGCGCGGGCTGGGCCGACGATGAGACATACCAGTAGACGCGACAGCCAGAATCGTCGGTCGCAGGCCGCTAGGTTGTGCCGGTGCCCGTCGACCTCCAGCGCACCCTCGTCCTGATCAAGCCGGACGCCGTACGCCGCGGCCTGGTCGGCGAGGTGCTCGGCCGCTTCGAGCGCAAGGGCCTGTCGATCGTGGCGATGGACCTGCGGACCATCGACGGCACGTTGGCCGACCGGCACTACGCCGAGCACGTCGAGCGTGACTTCTACCCTCCGCTACGCGAGTTCGTGACGTCCGGGCCGCTCGTGGCGATGGTGCTGGAGGGTGACGAAGCGGTCGAGGCCGTCCGGGCGCTCAACGGGGCCACCGACGGTCGCCAGGCAGCACCCGGCTCGATTCGCGGCGATCTGTCGCTGTCCAACCGCGAGAACCTTGTGCACGGCTCGGACTCGCGCGAGTCCGCCGCGCGCGAGATCGAGCTGTTCTTCCCCGGCCTCGGCTGAGCCACTCGTGCCCCGACGGGTGCTGCTGGCTACCTGCGCCGAGCTGCCGGACGGTGACGACGACGAGCGGCTTGCGGTCCGGGCTCTCGCCGACCGCGACCTCGTTGCCGACTTTGCAGTCTGGGACGACCCGGCTGTCGACTGGACCGGTGCCGACCTGGTCGTCGTACGGTCGACGTGGGACTACGTGTCGCGCCGGGCGGACTTCCTCGGGTGGGCCAGCTCGGTTCCGCGACTGGCCAACCCGGTCGAGGTGCTGGCGTGGAACAGCGACAAGACCTACCTGCGGCTGCTCGCCGATGCGGGACTGCCGGTGGTGCCGACCACGTGGTACGAACCGGGCGAGCATCCAGAGCAGCCCGCCGGCGAGACGGTGGTCAAGCCGACGATCAGCGCCGGGGCCCGAGACACCCGCCGGCACCGGCTGGGCGGGGCGGCCCGAGCGCATGCGGTCGAGCTGCTGGCCGCCGGGCGCCCGGTGATGGTGCAGCCGTACCTGGACGGCGTCGACACCGCCGGCGAGACCGGCCTGGTGTGGATGGGTGACCGGTTCAGCCATGCGTTCCGCAAGGGGCCGCTCCTGGCCGCGCATGCGGGCGCCACGAGAGGACTCTTCGCTGCGGAGGAGATCGTCGCCCGAACACCCTCCCGGGCCGAACGTGACTGTGCCGAGCGGGTGCTGGACGCGCTCGTGGACGTGGCGCCGGCCGGACGGGAGCAAATTCTCTACGCCCGCGTCGACCTGGTCCCCGGTCCCGACGGGGCGCCGGTGCTGCTGGAGCTCGAGCTGGTCGAGCCCTCGCTGTGGTTCGCCGCCGACCCCGACGCGCCAGCCCGCTGGGCCCGTACCCTCGCCGCCCGCCTCGAGAGCCCCTGACGGCGGCGGGGGCACTCGGACCGCCACCCTCGCGATTCGCGGGAGGTCTACGCGCGGGGGGTCGCGCGTGTCGTGGCCGAGCTGAGGGTGGCCGCGCACCTAGCCTGGGCGCGGTAGTGCTCGTGTGACGATCTGCGACCTCAAGGGGCCCGAGTGGGCAACAGCTTCCTCGGCCGGGACATGGCCGTCGACCTCGGCACCGCGAACACGCTGGTCTACGTCCGCGGCCGCGGGGTGCTGCTGAACGAACCCTCGGTGGTCGCCCTGGACGCCACCACGCGGGAGATCCTCGCGGTCGGGTCCGAGGCCAAGCGAATGCTCGGCCGCACGCCCGGTGGCATCACTGCGATCCGGCCGCTGAAGGACGGCGTGATCGCCGACTTCGAGTCCACCGAGCAGATGCTGCGGCTGTTCATCCAGCGGGTGCACCGGCGGCGCTACTTCGCCAAGCCGCGGGTGGTGATCTGCGTGCCGTCCGGCATAACCGCCGTCGAGCAGCGCGCAGTCAAGGAGGCCGGCTACCAGGCCGGCGCGCGGCGCGTCTACATCGTCGAGGAGCCGATGGCGGCCGCGATCGGCGCCGGTCTGCCGGTGCACGAGGCCACCGGCAACATGGTGGTCGACATCGGCGGCGGCACCACCGAGGTCGCTGTCATCTCGCTGGGTGGCGTAGTGACCAGCCTGTCCATCCGTACCGCAGGTGACGACCTCGACGCCGCCATCGTGTCGTGGATGAAGAAGGAGTACTCCCTCATGCTCGGCGAGCGCACCGCCGAGGAGGTCAAGATCGAGCTCGGTTCGGCGTTCCCGCTGGCCGTAGAGCCGCAGGCAGACGTTCGTGGGCGGGACCTGGTCTCCGGGTTGCCGCGCAGCGTGCCGGTGTCGTCGGCCGACGTCCGGCTGGCGCTCGAGGAGCCGCTGCAGGACATCGTCGACGCGGTCCGCACCACGTTGGACAAGACGCCCCCCGAGCTTGCCGGGGACATCATGGACCGCGGCCTGGTGCTCACCGGCGGGGGTGCCCTGCTGCGCGGACTGGACGAGCGCCTGCGGCACGAGACCGGGATGCCGGTCCATGTCGCCGACGACCCGCTGCACTCCGTGGCGGTCGGGGCCGGGCGTTGCGTGGAGGAGTTCGAGGCGCTGCAGCAGGTGCTCGTCTCCGAGTCGCGGCGCTGAGCCGTGACACAGCTGACGCTCCGTCCGCCCGGCAGGTCCTCGGGCAGCCTCCAGGGCAGGTCCGCGGGCAAGTCACTGCGCCGTCCCGTCGGCCGATCCCTTCGCCGAACCCTGCCGCGCCAAGGCCGACCGGCACCCGCACCCCCGCGGGACCGGGACCAGTCCCGCCGGGCCCGTACCGCCTTGGTGCTGAGCTTGCTGTGCGCGGTCACGGTGATGACGCTGGACGCTGCGGGCGGAGAGGACTCCCCGGTGCAGCCGCTGCGGACCGGTGCGGTCGCGGTGTTCGGCCCCTTGCAGACGGGTGCGGCGGCCGTGTTCGACCCCGTTGTCGGCGCGGTCGAGACAATCGGCGAGCTGCGTCAGCTGCGGGACGAGAACGCCGCGCTGCAGGAGCGCAACGACGAGCTGGCGGCGGAGCTGGCCACCACAGAGCTCGACCGCAACCGGCTCGCCGAGTACGACGCGCTGAGCGAGGCGTCAGCGATCGGCGGATTCGACCTGGTGCCGGCGCGGGTCGTCGCAGTCGGTCCCGCGCAGGCATTCGCCCGGACGGTCACCATCGACGCCGGCGCTGCGGACGGCGTGCGCGACGACCTCACGGTGGTCGCCGCACCCGGCCTGGTGGGGCGGGTGCTCAGCGTCGGGCAGCACACGGCGACCGTGCTGCTGGCCGTCGACGCCGGCTCGGTGATCGGGGGCCGCCTCGACCGGTCGATGGAGCTGGGCTTCCTGCGCGGCAACGGCAGTCTCGGGTCCGACGGCGCCTTGAGCCTTGACCTGGTCGACCCCGACGCCGTGCCAGCCGCAGGGGACACCGTGGTGACGTGGGGCTCACGCGGCGGCGCACCGTACGTCGCCGGGGTGCCGGTCGGCGAGGTGGTGCAGGTGCGGACCAGCGCCGGCGAGCAGTCGGTCACGGCGTCGGTGCGGCCGTTCGTCGACATGTCCGCGATCGACCTGGTCGGCGTGGTCGTCGGCCCGGCTGACAGCGCGGAACGCAGCTTCGACCGGAGCCTGCCGTGATCGTGGCGCGGGTGGCGGTGACGGTGCTGCTGGTGCTGGTGACCGTCACCGCCCAGGTTGGCCTGTTCGCCCATCTGTCGGTCGCCGGCGTCGTCCCCGATCTCGCGCTGCTGCTGGTCGTTGCCGCGGCGATCGTGCGCGGACCCGCGTACGGCACCGTGCTCGGCCTGCTCGCCGGACTGTGCGTCGACCTGGCCCCGCCGGCGGACGGGGTCGCCGGGCGGTGGGCGCTGGCGCTCGCGGTGGCCGGCTGGCTTGCCGGTCAGGCGCGCGGAGACGCCAGGTTGTCCGCCGTCGCCACCGTCGTGACGGTCGCGGTGTCCTCGCTGGCCGCCACGTCGATCTACGCCCTGACCGGCCTCGTGCTGTCGGAGCCGGGGGTGAGCGTGGCCCGAGCGCTCGAAGTGCTGCCGGTCGCGGTGCTCTACGACATCGCAATCACCCCGCTTGTCGTCCCGCTGGCGATGCTGGTTCTCCGCCGGCTCGATCCGGCGCCGACCCGCTGGTGAACCGATAGTGGACCCGGTGGTTGGACCCGTGGTGAAACAGGCGGCTGCGCCGTGACCGCTCGCCCGGCCGGCACCCGCGCCCTCGACCTGTCCCGCACCCGGCTGGTCGTCATCCAGGTGCTCGTGGTCGCGCTGATGGCCACGCTGCTCGGGCGGCTGTGGTACGTCCAGGTCGTCGGCGGTGATGCGTACCAGGCGCAGGCCGCCGCGAACGCGGTGCGCGACGTAGTGGTGCAGCCGCAGCGGGGTCTCGTCGTCGACGCGATGGGCCGCCCACTGGCCACCAACCGGCTGCTGTGGGTGGTCAGCGTCAACCGGACGCTGCTCGCCCGGCTGTCCCGCACGGAGCGGGCCGACCTGCTCCGGACGCTGGCCCGAATGGTGGACGAGCCGCTGCGCGAGGTGCACGACCGGTTAGAGCTGTGCGGTCAGCCCGGCGCGCGTCCACCGCCACGGTGCTGGAACGGCTCGCCCTACCAGCCCGTCCCGATCGCTCACGGCGTCGACGAGCGGGTGGCAGTCGACATCCAGGAGCGGCGCGAGGACTTCCCGGCGGTGATCGCCGAGCAGCAGCTGGTGCGCGACTACCCGCAGCCGTACGGCGTCAACGCTGCCCACCTGCTCGGCTACCTGTCGCCGGTCACCGCCGACGAGTACGAGCGCGCTCTGACCGAGGACGACGCCACCCTCACGGCCACCTCTCTGGTGGGCCGTTCCGGCGTGGAGAAGCAGTACGACCGATGGCTGCGCGGGGTTCCCGGCAGCCACGGTCTCAACGTCGACTCCCAGGGACGCGTGCTCGGGCCCGAGAACAGCCGCCGGCCGAGGCCGGGGGACACGCTGGTCACCAGCATCGACGCCCGGCTGCAGGCGGTCGTCGAACGCGAGCTCGAGACCACGATCATGAAGGTCCGCGGCACCGTGGACCCGGTCACCGGCCGCGCGTACGAGGCCAACTCGGGGGCCGCCGTGGTCCTCGACCCGGACGACGGCAGCGTGATCGCCATGGCCAGCTACCCGACGTACGACCCGGAGGTCTGGGTCGGCGGGATCAGCGACCGGCAGCTGGCCCGGCTGTACTCGCGGGAGGCGGCCGAACCGCTGTTGTCGCGACCCACCCAGGCCCAGCTGGCGCCGGGATCGACGTTCAAGCCGTTCATGGCGATGGGTGCGCTGTCGACGCCGGCATACAGCCCAGCGACCCGGCTGAACTGCCCGTCGGCGTTCACCGTCGGCAACCGGTCATACGACAACTTCGAGTCCGGCGCCTACGGCTACATCGACTTCGCCAGAGCCATGCAGGTCTCCTGCAACACGTTCTTCTACCAGGTCGGGTACAACCTGTGGCTGCGGGCCGGCGGGGACGACGCGCCGCTGCAGACCCGTGACCCCTTGGTCGAGGCTGCCGAGTCGTCCGGCTTTGGCACCCCCACCGGGATCGACCTGCCGAGCGAGGCCAGTGGCCGGATCGCAGACCGGCGCTGGAAGATGCGCTACTGGGAGGACAACAAGGACTACTACTGCGAGGTCGCCGAGGAGCCGGGTAGCGACTTCCTGCATGTGTTCGCGCGCGAGTTCTGCGTCGACGGGTACGACTTCCGAGCCGGTGACGCGGTCAACTTCGTCATCGGCCAAGGCGACACGATCATCACCCCGCTGCAGCTGGCGACCGGCTACGCCGCGATCGCGAACGGCGGCACGTTGTGGGAGCCCCGCGTCGGAAAGGCGCTGCTGAGCCCGTCCGGCGAGGTGGTGCGCCGCATCGATCCCGAGGTCGAGGCGAAGCTGCCCTTCCCGCGCAGCGTTGTCGACTACGTCGACACAGCGCTGCGGGGGACACCTGTGAGCGGCACGCTGGCCTGGAAGATGGGTGGGTTCCCGCTGGACGAGATCCCGCTGCGCGCCAAGACCGGCACCGCCGAGGTGTACGGCAAGCAGACCACCTCGTGGTTGTCGACCTACAACCAGGACTACGTCGTGGTGATGATGGTCGAGCAGGGCGGAACCGGCTCGGGGACGTCGGGCGACTCGATGCGACGGATCTGGGAGGCGCTGTACGGCGTCGACGGGACGGTGATACGTCCGGAGGACGCACTTATCCCCGGCACCACCCCTCCGGAGGGGCTGCCCAGTGTCAACGCCCGTGGACTGATCGAGCCACCCGACATCGGCCGCGGTGACTCGTGACGGTGACCCTCCCGCTGCGCAGCCCCCGGC
>JALYQN010000427.1 GCA_030855835.1 Actinomycetota bacterium
GGCGGTGGCGGCGGCGGCGGTGGCGGCGGCGGCGGCGGCGGCGGCGGGATCTTCCGACCTGGTGGCTGCCATAGCGACCCAACCGTCGGAACATCCGTACGGCGGCGCGCGCAGGCGGCGGCAGACGGATCTTCCGACCTGGTGGCTCCAATAGCGACCCACCCGTCGAAACATCCGTACAGCGGCGCGCGGCGGCAGACGGAACCTCCGACCTAGTGGCTGCCACAGCGACCCGTAGGGGCCCGCCCGTGGGGGACCGCCCGCAGCAGACCGCCCGCAGCAGACCGCCCACCAGTCGCGGGTGAGCCAGCACCAGCAATCGTCCGGTCGAGCTGTAACCTTCCGCCGTCGAGCGAGGAGCCAGCAATGCCCGAGACCACGTCGGCCCGAAGCGGTGACAACGACCAGCTGAGCGAGCTTGGGTACTCCTCGGAGTTCCGGCGCGAGATGAGTCCGTGGGCAAACTTCTCCCTCGGGTTCACCTACCTGTCCCCGGTGGTGAGCACCTACACGTTGTTCGCCATCGCCCTGGCGAGGCCGGGCCGCCGATGGTCTGGAGCTTCCTGCTCGCCGGTGCCGGGCAGTTCCTCGTCGCGCTCGTGTTCAGCGAAGTCGTAGCGCAGTACCCGATCGCCGGGGGTGTGTACCCGTGGTCGCGGCGGCTGTGGGGCCAGCGGTGGGCCTGGATGTCGGGATGGGTGTACCTGCTCGCACTGCTGGTCACCATCGCGGCCGTGGCGTATGGCGCCGGCCCGTACCTCGCGATCATGGTCGGGTTCAAGGACACCGTGACCACCACCGTCGCCTGCGCGGTGGCGATGATCGTGGTGGCCACGATCATCAACTACGGCGGCACGAAAGTACTCTCCGCGGTGGCGGTGTTCGGGTTCTCCGCCGAGCTGGTCGGCGCGCTCATCGTCGGGTTCTGGCTGCTGTTCACCGAGCGCTACCACGGGCTCGGTGTCCTGTTCGACGACTTCGGCACCTCGGGCAACGGGTCCTACCTGCCGGTGTTCCTGGCGGCCGGGATCATCGGTCTGTACCAGTACTACGGCTTCGAGGCGTGCGGCGACACCGCCGAGAAGGTCAAGGATCCCGGCATCGTCATTCCGAAGGCGATGCGGCGCACGATCTACATCGGTGGCGCGGCGGCCAGCTTCGCCTGCGTGACGCTGCTGCTCGCCGTGCCCAGCTACCAGGATGTGATCTCCGGCAAGGATGCCGACCCACTGGTGAACGTCCTCAACTCGGCGTTCGGCTCGGTCGGCGCGCGGATCGTGATGGCTGTCGTGCTCATCTCGTTCCTGTCTTGCACGATCAGCCTGCAGGCGGCGGCGGGCCGGCTGGCCTACGCGTATGGCCGGGACGAGATGATCGCCGGTCACCAGCTGTGGCGAAAGTTCTCCGAGAAGCGGGGGATCCCGCCGTACGCCCTGCTGCTCAGCGGCGTGGTACCCGCGCTGGTCGCGGTTGGCTCGCTGATCTCGGCGAACGCGGTGACCAAGCTGGCGTCGTTCGCGATCCTCGGGATCTACCTGTCCTTCCAGATGGTGGTGCTGGCCGCACTGCGGGCTCGGCTGAAGGGCTGGAAGCCCAGCGGGAAGTACCAGCTCGGTCGCTTCGGCTTGGCGGTGAACGTCGGGGCCCTGGTCTACGGGATCGCGGCGATGGTCAACATCTGCTGGCCGCGCACGCCCAACCAGCCCTGGTACGACAACTACATCGTGCTGCTGTCCGGCGCGGTCGTGGTCGGCACCGGATTGCTCTACATGTTCACGACCCACCACTACGGTCGCAGCGACGCCAAGGCCGGTGACGCCATCCCCACCCGGGAGCCGGCCAGCCGCTGAGCCGGGTCAGGCGGGTCGTGCGGGTCAGGCGGGGACCGTGTCGGCGCCGCGGCGCCACCGGATGCCCGCCTCGATGAAGTCGTCGATGTCGCCGTCGAAGACCGACTGGGTGTTGCCGGTCTCCTGCTCGGTGCGCAGGTCCTTCACCATCTGGTAGGGGTGCAGCACGTACGAACGCATCTGGTCGCCCCACGACCCGGCGACGTCACCACGCAGCTCGTCCAGCGTGGCCCGCTCCTCGGCGCGCTTGGCCACCAGCAGCTTGGCCTTGAGGATGACCATCGCGGTCGCCTTGTTCTGCAGCTGCGACTTCTCGTTCTGCACCGACACGACGATGCCGGACGGGATGTGGGTGAGCCGTACCGCCGAGTCGGTCGTGTTGACGCTCTGCCCGCCCGGGCCGCTGGACCGGTAGACGTCGACACGGACATCGTCCTCCGGCAGGTCGATCTCGTCGGTGCGCTCCAGCAACGGCACCACCTCGACGGCGGCGAACGACGTCTGCCGTCGGCCCTGGTTGTCGAACGGGCTGATCCGCACCAGCCGGTGGGTGCCCGACTCGACCGACAGCGTGCCGTACGCGTACGGAGCCTTGACCGCGAAGGTCGCCGACTTGATGCCGGCCTCCTCGGCGTAGGAGGTGTCGTACACGTCGGAGGGGTAGTTGTGCCGCTCCGCCCAGCGCAGGTACATCCGCATCAGCATCTCGGCGAAGTCGGCCGCGTCGACCCCGCCGGCGCCGGAGCGGATCGTCACCACCGCGTCGCAGTCGTCGTACTCGCCGGACAGCAGCGTGCGCACCTCGAGCCCCTCGATCGCCTTGGCGAGTCGCCCGACCTCGGTCTCGACCTCGCTGCGGGTCTCCGCGGCGGACGCGGCGTCATCCTCCTCGGCCGCGAGCTGCAGCAACACCCCAGCGTCGTCGAGGCGTTGGCGCAGCCCGAGCAGGCGGTCCATCTCGGACTGCAGCACCGATAACCGGCCGGTGACCCGCTGCGCGTTGGCCTGGTCGTCCCACAGGTCCGGGGCGGACACCTCGGCCTGCAACTCGGCCACCTCGGCCCGCATGGCCGGGACGTCGAGGACCTGCTCGAGGCTCCGCAGCGTGCGGTCGAGGTCCTTGATGCGGGTCTCCAGATCAGGTCCGGCCACAGCCGCCAGCGTACGCGGACAGCCTCGCCTCGGGCCGTCGGCGCCCGCGCCTCAGCGCACCTCGACGACAGCCGACGCCACGCCGTCGACGCTCGTCTCCCCCACCCACCCGGACGGGGTGATCGGCAGCTCGAGTGGTGCCGCCAGCCGCACCTGGACCTCGGTGCCGTTGGTACTCACCCGCCAGCTCAGGTCCGGAAAGGCGGCTGCGGCTTCGGTGCGCTGCAGGTAAGCGGCCACGTGTGCCCGCGCCTGCACCGGGTCGATGTCGGCGCGCACCCCGAGTCCGGAGATGTAGACCTCCTCACCCTGGGCCCCGTCGGCCGCCGCCAGCGCAGCCCCGTCTGCGAGCGCGGTCACCTGTTGGCGGCGCAGGTAAGCCGCAGAGGCGTCGACGACCACAGCGACCAGCAGGCCGACCACCACGACGAAGCCCACGACGAGCACCGTGACGGTGCCGGTCTCAGTGCCGGTCTCAGGGGCGGTTTCGGTGCCGGGGTCGGATCGCCGCCGGACAGCGGCGCGACGGTGCGTCATCGGTCCTCCCGGAAGGTGCCGTACGGCTCGGCGTGGCTGCTGCTCACCCGTACCGACGGTGCGGCCGCACCTACCAGGAGCCCGGCCAGCGGCACCGCCTGCTGCACTGTCACGTCCACGCGCACCAGCGACCCCGATGACAGACAGTCGTCGGGACGCGGTGAACAGGACACGGCCAGGTCGGCCGTGGAGACGTCGACGCCCTGGTCGCCCAGCGCGACCTGCGCGGCGGCCCATGCACGGGACCGACCGGTCGTCTCGTCCGGCGAGAGCACGAAAGCCCGCCCGGCTGCCCGGCTCGCTGCGGCGGCGCCGTACGAGGCGCGCTGCACGTCCATCACGGCGAGCAGCAGGTAGACCAGCGGTACGAGCAGAAGCAGGCACAGCCAGGTGAATTCGACGGTCCCGCTGCCGCGCTCGCGGCCACGATGGTTGTCCGCGGTCACCGCGGTTCCTCGACGGCATGGCCTTCGGCGCTGACCGGCAGGCTCGGACCGAGCAGGCCGAGCGCCGGCACCCGGGCCTCCACCCGGACCACGACTCCAGGCGCACCCGCGACGGTCGCGGCACCTGCAGTGACGTTGTCGGCGTAGCGGGCGTCGAGCACCTCCGAAACCGTCTCCCGAGTACGGGCAGCACCGTCCGCGGGCCCGTGGTCGGCCGTGGCCGCCAGACGAGCACCCTCGGAGGCGGCGGCGGTGAGGGTGTTGCGGACATGCAGCACGATGCCGAGCTGGATCACGCCCAGCACGAGCGGCACCACGACCACCGTTACAAGCACGAAGTCGACGACCGCGGCTCCACCGTCACGCGACCGGGCCGGATGCGCCGCAGGCGGCGGCACGCCTCACCCGGTGACGCTGGACAGGGCGGCGTCCAGCATGCTGCGAAGCTGGGGTGCTGCGACCGCGGTGAGCATGGCAACCAGTCCCGCGGTCATCACGGTGATCATCACCCAACCCGGCACGTCACCCCGGTCGTTGCGGTGATGCCGGGGTAACAGGCAGCGTGCCCGCAGTAGGACGAGCAGCGGGGCGAGCAGCGGTGTCAGGCGGGGTGGCATCTCGACCTCCGGGTCGTGGACGGTTCGGTGTTGTCATGCGTCAGGGAGCCGTGAGCTGCAGGCCAACGACACCGGGGAAGAAGGCGAACACGACGGTGACGGGAAGCACGAGGAAGACCACCGGGACCATCATCAGGACTTCCTTGCGGGCACCTGTCTCGAGCAGCTCGCGGCGACCGGCCTCGCGGACGTCGGCCGCCTGCGCATGCAGGACGTCGACCAGGGGGGTGCCACGTTCGATCGCCACGGCAACGGTGGAGGCGAAGCGCGCCACGGCGACCACGCCGGTACGGGCACCGAGTCGGTCGAGGGCCGCCGACACTGAGGTGCCGGTAGCGATCTGCCCGAGCACCTCGCGCAGCTCCTCGGGCAAGGCGCCGTGTGCGGTGCGGCTGACCCGTTCGATCGCCGCAACCGGCCCCTCGCCAGCTGCCACCGCCAGGGCCAGCAGGTCCGCCACCGGCGGGAACTCGGCGAGGATCGTGCGCTCACGGTCGCGGACCACCCGCGACAGCTGCTGGTCGCGGGCCAGCAC
>JALYQN010000428.1 GCA_030855835.1 Actinomycetota bacterium
AGCCCGGGTGGTGCCGATGGGGTCGTATGCGGTCGGCGCGCTCAACGCCTACCTGGTCCGCGGGCGTCCCGCACTGACCGCGACCGGGTCCCGCGGCGCCACCGCGGCGGTGTTCCTCAACGCCCGCGGGGGACGGCTGTCGCGGCAGAGCGCCTGGACGGTGCTCGCCCGCTGCGCCGACCGGGCTGGCGTCCACGTCGACGTCTCTCCGCACACGCTGCGGCACTCGTTCGCCACCCACCTGCTCGACGGCGGCGCCGACGTGCGCGTGGTGCAGGAGCTGCTCGGGCACGCCTCGGTGACCACCACCCAGGTCTACACGCTGGTCACCGTCGACCGGCTTCGTGAGGTATATGCCACCGCCCATCCGCGGGCCCGCTGAGCACCGGCCGCGTCTGCTGCTAGCCCGGTGCCGGTTTCGCCGCCGCCTGTCGCTCGAAGACCTCCGTGACGTCTTCCAGCGCCATACCCTTCGTCTCAGGCAGGAAACGGGCTACGAACCAGACCGCGAGCAGGGACAGAGCGGCGAACAGCACCATCACCCAGGCCAGTCCGAACGCGTCGTTCAACGTCGGGAACCACTGGATGATGACGAAGTTCGCCAACCAGTCCACGCTCGCGCAAGCGGCCGCTGCGCGACCACGAACCGCGGTGGGGAAGACCTCGCCCTGGATCAGCCACCCCGTGCCGCCGACACCGATTGCGAACGCGGTGATGAACAGCGAGAAGCCGATCATGACGACCCAGACCCTCGGCACCCCCGTCAGGGTTGCCACCCCCAGTGCCGCGACCAGGATGGACACGGCCATGCCCAGGAAGCCACCGATGGCCAGTCGCCGCCGACCGATCTTGTCGATGTAGCGGAAGGCGAAGAAGGTCGCCACCACGTTGACGACGCCCAGGATGCCCGCGGCCATGACGCCGGCCACGGCGGCGTCGACGGCTGACTTGCCTTCTTGCAGGTAACCGCCCAGCAGCTGCGGACCGTAGTAGAACGGGACGTTGATGCCGGTGATCTGCTGGAAGACGAAGAAGCCGCACACCACCCACAGCGCTCGCTTGACGCCGGCGGTCCACAACGTCTGTCGTTGCAGCTGCCGCTCGGTTTCGGCGATCTGCTCGGCGGTGTCTCGGACCTGCTTCTCGGTGACGTCCATGCCCAACATCGCGAGTGCCTGCCGGGTGTCCGCGTAGCGCCTGTTGCTCATCAGCCATCTCGGCGACTCCGGCATCTTCGTCCGCAGCGCGAGCGCGATGACGGCGGGGAGCGCGCCGATGCCGAGAATGATTCGCCAGTCCACCCCGGTGGCTTCCGCGGGCGTGATCATCAGCGCGCCGCGGCGCAGGACCTCGGTGTTGACCGCCACCGCCGAGAGGATCGCTCCCACCGCATAGATGGCGGCGTCCACGATGAGTAGGGACTTGCGTCCGAAGCGGTCCGTTAACGGCCCGGCTGCGAGTGCACCGACCGCGGCCCCGATGGACGCTCCGGCCACCAAGTACCCGGTGGCGAGGTTGGACAGCTCGTACGGGATGAAGTCCAGGACCGAGCCGATGACGGCGGTGTCGTAGCCGAACAGGAACCGCCGATGCAGGAGAGCACCACCAGGTACCAGTAGAACGGCGACGTGACCTGGGAGTCCAGGCCAGCAAGGACGCCCTCCTCCTGCGGCTGCTGCTCGGCCTCGGACTCCGTTGACACCTGCCGCCTCCTTGCCACTGCGCCACGCGGGCAGGAAAGTAGAGCGCCCGTGGCAATCGCCTGTCAACACTGCTGAGCTGTTGAGCGAGGCGCCCTCGACATGGGTGTCGTCGCCCCGCTTGCCAGCAACACGCCGAGCCGCCTGCCGGGGCAGCCGACGTCACCGCACTAGCGTGGCGTCAGTCGGCGATTGTCGACATGTCCCCAGCGGAGGCGAGCCATGACCGACACACTCCTCGACCTCGGACCGACCGGGCGGCCGCTGCCCGACCTGCCCACCCCGGAGCCCATCGAGCAGCACGGTCCGGCGTACGTGATCGCCCTGTGCAACCAGAAGGGCGGGGTGGGCAAGACGACCACCACCCTGAGCCTCGGCGCGGCGCTCGCGGAGTACGGGCGCAAGGTCCTGCTGGTCGACTTCGACCCGCAGGGCTCGCTGTCGGTCGGGCTCGGCCTGAACGCCGGCGCGCTCGAGCTGAGCGTCTACAACCTGCTGATGGAGCGTGACGTCCCGGTCGGCGATGTCATCTGCAAGACCAACATCGACGGGATGGACCTGCTGCCGTCGAACATCGACCTGTCCGCCGCCGAGGTCACCCTGGTCGGTGAGGTCGCCCGCGAGCAGGCGCTGGCACGGACGCTGCGCCCGGTCCTCGCCGACTACGACGTCGTGCTCGTCGACTGCCAGCCGTCGCTGGGCCTGCTCACCGTCAACGCGCTCACCGCCGCGGACGCGGTGATCATCCCGCTCGAGTGCGAGTACTTCGCGCTGCGCGGCGTCGCCCTGCTGACCGAGACGATCGACAAGGTCACCGAGCGGCTCAACTCGCGGCTGCGCGTGCAGGGCCTGCTCGCCACCATGTTCGACGGGCGCACCCTGCACGGGCGCGAGGTGCTGCGGACGCTGGTCGACGGCTGGGGCGACACGGTGTTCCACACCGTGATCCGCCGCACGGTCAAGTTCTCCGACTCCACCGTGGCCGGTGAGCCGATCACCTCGTACGCGCCAGGCTCGGCCGCCGCCGAGGCGTACCGGCAACTGGCCAGGGAGGTGCTCGTCCGGTGTCGCGTCGGGTGAGTCTGCCGGGCGCGGACGAGTTGTTCCGCGCCTCGATCGCGGTCGTCGAAGACGCCGATGAAGCAGCCGGCGACGATCCCGCCGCAGACCAGGCCTCACCGCGAAGCAGTGGGCGGGTGCGCCACGACGAGAAGATGACCGTCTACGTCACCGCCGACGAGCTGGTCGCGCTGGAATCGGCCCGGCTGGCCTTGCGCCGCGACCACGGCCTGGCTGTCGACCGCGGCCGGCTGGTGCGCGAGGCGATCGCGATTGCTCTCGCCGAGCTCACCGAGCACGGCCCCGACTCCGAGGTGGTCCGGCGCCTGGGCACGTCGTGACCACTGGCGAGACTGTCGAGACCGACTTCGCCGTCCATCTCGACGTGTTCGACGGTCCGTTCGACCTGCTGCTGGGCTTGATCGCCGGCCACCAGCTCGACATCACCGAGGTGGCGCTGTCGCAGGTCACCGACGAGTTCGTCCAGTACGTGCGCCGGCTGGGGCCGGACCTGGACAAGACCACCTCGTTCCTGGTGGTCGCCGCGACCCTGCTGGACCTCAAGACCGCGCGGCTGCTGCCCCAGCCGAGCACCGCGGACCCCGAGGACCTCGAGCTGCTGGAGGCCCGCGACCTGCTCTTCGCCCGGCTGCTGCAGTACCGCGCCTTCAAGGCGGTCGCCGACTTCCTCGGTGAGCGGCTCACCGCCGAGTCCCGACGGCACCCACGGGCGGTCAGGCTGGACGAGCGGTTCACCCGGCTGCTTCCGGAGGTGGTGCTCGGGGTCGGTGCGGACGGACTGGCGGCGCTCGCCGCCCGTGCCATGGTGTCGAGGCCCACGGCGGCCGTGCCGCTTGCCCACCTGCACGCGCCGATGGTCAGCGTGCGCGAGCAGGCCGCGGTGCTGGTGTCCCGGCTCCGCGGGCTGCGGCACACCACCTTTCGTACGCTGGTGTCCGATGCCCCGGACACGCTGACCACGGTGGCTCGGTTCCTGGCGCTGCTGGAGCTGCACGGCGCCGGACTGGTCGGTTTCGAGCAGCTCAGCCCGCTGGGCGAGCTGCACGTGCGCTGGACGGGCCGGGACGAGCCAGTGTTGAGCGTGGGGGCGCAGTTCGACCAGGAACCGGAGGGCAGGACCGATGGCGACGGGTGACCGGCCACTGCGCCCGGTGCTCGAAGCGGTGCTGCTCGTGGCCGACGAGCCGGTGCCGTCCGCCGCGCTGGCCCGGGCCGTGAGCGGTGCCGACGACGACGTCGAGCGGGCGCTTGCCGAGCTGGCCAGGTCCTACGAGCAGGAGCGGCGCGGCTTCGAGCTGCGCCGGGTCGGCGCCGGGTGGCGGCTGTTCACCCGCGAGGAGTACGCGGACGTGGTGGAGCGGTTCGTGCTCGACGGGCAGCAGGCCCGGCTCACCCAGGCGGCGCTGGAGACGCTGGCCGTGGTCGCATACCGCCAGCCGGTCAGCCGCTCGGCGGTGTCGGCGATCCGTGGCGTCAACGTGGACACCGTGATGCGCACCCTGGTGACCCGGGGGCTGGTCACCGAGGACAACAGCGATCCCGCGACGGGCTCGGTCCTGTACCGAACGACCGGCTACTTCCTGGAGCGGATCGGTCTGGCCGACCTGGCCGAGCTGCCCGAGCTGGCCCCGTTCCTGCCGCCCGACGACGAGGCGGCCGGTGTCGGCAGGTGAATGAGCCGGACACCGCCGAGGAGCTGGTCCGGCTGCACAAGCTCCTCGCCCAGTCCGGCGTTGCCAGCCGGCGTCGGTGCGAGAAGCTGATGCTGGCCGGCCGGGTCGAGGTGGACGGCGAGGTCGTCACCAGGCTGGGGGTGAAGGTCGATCCGGCTCGGTCGGTGATCCGGGTCGACGGCGCCCGGCTGCCGCCGGTGAGCCCGTACGCCTACCTTGCCTTGAACAAGCCGACGGGGGTGGTCGCGACCATGTCCGATCCGCAGGGCCGGCCGTGCCTGGCCGACCTGGTCGCGCACCGGCCAGAGCGGCTGTTCCACGTCGGCCGCCTCGACACCGACACCGACGGTCTGCTGCTGCTGACCAACCATGGCGAGCTTGCGCACCGGCTGGCGCACCCGTCGTACGAGGTGGACAAGACCTATGTCGCGGAGGTCGGGGGGGTGGTTCAGCCGGCGACCCGCCGCCGCCTGCTCAGCGGGGTCCAGCTGGACGACGGACCGCTGGTGTGCAGCTCGGCCACCGTGGTCGCGTCGTACCGGGACCGCAGCATCGTCGAGGTGGTCGTGCATGAGGGCCGAAACCGGGTGGTGCGCCGGCTGTTCGAAGCGGTAGGTCACCCGGTGAGACGGCTCACGCGCACCGGTCTCGGGGGCGTCAGGCTGGGGTCGCTGCCCACCGGCAGGTTGCGTGAGCTGACCCGCGACGAGCTCGGGCCGCTGCTGGACGCGGCCCGGCTGTGAGG
>JALYQN010000038.1 GCA_030855835.1 Actinomycetota bacterium
GTCCTCGCCTGTGGCGCCGATGTGGCGTACCCGCGTGGGCACGACGGGTTGCTGGCCCGGGCGGTGGCAGCGGGCTCGGTGGTGAGCGAGGCGCCGCCGGGGGCGCATCCGACCAAGGTGCGGTTCCTGGCTCGCAACCGGCTGATCGCGGCCATGACGCAGGTCGTGGTGGTGGTGGAGGCAGGGTGGCGCAGCGGAGCCCTGAACACCCTGGCGTGGGGGAACCTGCTGCATCGCAGCTGTGTCGGTGTACCCGGCCCGGTGAGCAGTACCGCGTCGGCCGGTGTGCACCTTGCGCTGCGCGAGCACCGCGCTGACCTGGTGACGGGTGCCGCGGAGGTGCGTGAGGCGCTGGCCCTGATCGGCACTGAGCCGCCGGCTGGCGTGTCTGCTTGGAACCGGGGCGAGCTCCGCGAGACCGACCGGCTCGGCCCAGAGCAGCTCGACGTGCTCGAGGTGCTCGAGGTCAGCACTGGTATGACGGTCGCCGACATCGCCGGCCGCACCCGGCTGCCTCGCGACGCGGTCCGGGAGGTGGTGGCGATGCTGGCCGGGCGATCGCTCGTCCGCTGCCTCGACGACGGGTGGCGGCGCGCCGTCTTGCCGCGAGGTCATGGCGACCGCACGCTGCCTTGATGGACTGGCCCGCCGTGCTCGCCGCCTACGAGGCTCATCTCCGCTTCGAGCGCGGGCTGTCGCCGCACACGATCCGGGCGTACGTGGGCGACCTGACAGACCTCGCCGAGCACGCCCGTCGCGCCAGCGTCGCGCACCCCCATGACGTCGACCTTCGCACGCTGCGCGGATGGCTGGCGATCCAGCAGACCAAGGGACGGGCCCGCACGACGCTCGCCCGCCGGGCCACCTCGGTGCGGGTGTTCACCGCCTGGATGCAACGCAGCGGCCGGTCCGCCGTTGACGCCGGCGCGCTGCTGACCAGCCCGCGTCGGCACCGGCCGTTGCCCGCGGTCCTGCGGGGGGACCAGGTCCGCGACGTGCTCAACGTGGCGGTCGAGTCCGCGCGGGGAGCGGGGCCGGTCGGGCTGCGGGACGTCGCCCTGCTGGAGCTCCTGTACGCGACGGGCGTCCGGGTGGGGGAGCTGGTCGGCCTCGACATCGGGGACGTCGATCCCGAGCGCCTGCTGGTCCGGGTGGTCGGCAAGGGGAACAACGAGCGCTCGGTGCCCTACGGCCGGCCTGCCGCGGCAGCCCTGCGGGAGTGGATCGGCCGCGGTCGGCCAGACCTCGACACCGGTGCTGCTGGCGCCGCACTGTTCCTCGGTGTCCGCGGTGGCCGCATCGACCCACGCACGGTGCGCCGCACGGTGCATGAGCGGGTCGCGGCCCAGGGGGACGCACTGGATGCGGGACCTCACGGTCTGCGGCACTCCGCCGCAACTCACCTGCTCGAGGGCGGGGCCGACCTGCGCTCGGTGCAGGAGCTGCTCGGGCACGCCTCACTGGCCAGCACGCAGATCTACACCCATGTGAGCGCGGAGCGGTTGCGGGCGGCCTACGAGCTCGCGCATCCGCGGGCGTGAACGCTCACTCGAGCTGGGCGACATCGCAGCACGGCACCGGCGCCGAGCCATCGAGCGGCAGTAGCCGCACCCGACCGGTGCCCAGCAGGGCGAGCGGGTCGACGTACGTCTCCCCGTCGCGCGCGCCGAGGTGCAGACATGCCAACGGCAGGCAGTGGCCGCCGGCCAGCGTCAGCGTGCCCAGCACCTTCCCAGGGCCGACCCGGTCCCCGCGGCGCACGGCCACCAGGACCGGCTCGTAGGTGGTCCGGAGTCGGCCGTGGTCGACCACGACCACACCGCGGCCGGCGACCTGGCCGGCGAAGGAGACCCGTCCGCCGTCGACCGCGAGCACCGGCTGGGCGACACTGCCGGCCAGGTCGGCGCCGCGGTGTCCCGGGCCGTAGGGATGGGTCGGTGGGACGAACGGCT
Organism: Actinomycetota bacterium; assembly: GCA_030855835.1. Classification (GTDB taxonomy): domain Bacteria; phylum Actinomycetota; class Actinomycetes; order Propionibacteriales; family Nocardioidaceae; genus JACCVL01. The sequence continues at coordinate 1,953 of JALYQN010000038.1, forward strand.
GCACGACGTCCGGCCGTGGGTCCAGGGGCCACCCCCACCGTTGGGCTGGGTCCGGCCTTGGTGCCGCGGACGTGCCGGTGGCGGGAACCGCGAGCATGCACCCGACTGTGGCGAGGATGAGTGCGGCGTGGCGTGCGGTCCGATGCATGCCCGCACTCTGGCCGGTTCGGCACCGTGCGGGCCGGCGCCGACGGCGGGTCTGTGGACAACACCGGGGCCGGGCGCCGCGGTGGGGATTGGGTTGTGCGCGGTCGCGCCCCCTACCATGGAGCCAGCGACTCGTGCCACGAGTCGACTTCGCACGTCCGCAAACTCGTCTGTGACGGGGCTGCTCCTTACCGGTCCCCGGGTCCGCCCGGGGGCAGGGGCACGACGCGGGCGTCAGGGCGCCGGCACCCGCCGGCGCGACAACCGGGACCGACGCCGGCCCGACGGTGGGCGTCAGCGAGAAGGAGCACGGCCATGGCCGTCGTCACCATGCGGCAGTTGCTCGAGAGCGGCGTTCACTTCGGGCATCAGACCCGGCGCTGGAACCCGAAGATGAAGCGCTTCATCTTCACCGAGCGCAACGGCATCTACATCATCGACCTGCAGCAGTCGCTGTCCTACATCGACCGCAGCTTCCAGTTCGTCAAGGACACCGTCGCCCGTGGCGGACAGGTCCTGTTCGTCGGCACCAAGAAGCAGGCGCAGGAGGCGATCGCCGAGCAGTCCACCCGGGTGGGCATGCCCTTTGTCAATCAACGATGGCTCGGCGGCATGCTCACCAACTTCCAGACCGTGCACGAGCGCCTCAAGCGGCTCCGCGAGCTCGAGGAGGTCGACTTCGACGACGTCGCAGGCTCGGGGCGCACCAAGAAGGAGCTTCTCGGCATGCGGCGTGAGCGGGACAAGCTGACCCGAACGCTCGGCGGCATCCGGGACATGGGCCGCACTCCGGCCGCGGTCTGGATCATCGACACCAAGAAGGAACACCTCGCCATCGACGAGGCCAAGAAGCTCGGCATCCCGGTGGTCGCGGTGCTCGACACCAACTGCGACCCCGACGACGTCGACTACCCCATTCCGGGCAACGACGACGCCATCCGGTCGGTGACCCTGCTGACCCGGGTCATCGCCGACGCAGTCGCCGAGGGCTTGCTGGCGCGTTCTGGCGTACGGACGGGTGAGGAGCCTGCGGGCGCCGAGCTTGGGGCGGACGAGCCGATGGCCGAGTGGGAACGCGAGCTGCTCGGCGCTGTGGCTGACGACGCCGCCACGCCGGCCCCAGCCAGCACCGCCGATGCACCGGGTGATCGCCCAGCCGCCTCCGCGACCACCGAGGTGGCCGCCGCCGAGGCTCTGCAGGGCGTGGGCAGGGAGTCGACCGACGAGACCCCGCAGCTCCCCGAGATCACCGAACCAGACCAGACCACCGTCACCGCCGCGACCACCGAAGCAGCCGACTCTGTCGAGGAGGCCGTCGAGACCGACGCCGCCGAGGCCGATGCGAGTGCTCGGCGCGAGGCGGCCTCTGACAGTGCCTCTGGCTGACTGCTCCCGACAACCGACCCGAGAAGGACACCGATGGCGAACATCACCGCCGTAGACGTGAAGAAGCTCCGCGACGCCACCGGCGCGGGGATGATGGACTCCAAGAACGCTCTGGTCCAAGCCGACGGTGACCTCGACCAGGCGGTCGAGATCCTGCGGATCAAGGGCGAGGGCAAGGCCAGGCGACGCGGTGCCGAGCGCACCGCGACCGCGGGCCTGGTCGCCACCGCGGGCAACGCGATGGTCGAGCTCAACAGCGAGACCGACTTCGTCGCCAAATCTGACCAGTTCCAGCACCTGGGGGACGTCCTGGCCGGGGCTGCCGCGGCCGTACGCCCGGCCGACCGTGCCTCGCTGGCGGCAGCGGAGCTGTCGGATGGGCGTACCGTCGAGCGGGCCGTCAGCGAGCTCGCCGCCGTCATCGGCGAGAAGATCGAGCTGGGCCGGGTCGCCTACTTCGACGGCAAGGTGGCCACCTACATGCACCGCCGCGCCAGCGACCTTCCTCCTGCCGTGGGC
>JALYQN010000093.1 GCA_030855835.1 Actinomycetota bacterium
CTGCGGGGGCAGGGCTACCGACTCGGCGACAGGGCGTGATCAACCGGAAACCGCTCGCGACCTGGTACCGGCGGATCTCGCTGCGGGCCCGCATCATCATCGCGACCGCGCTCGTACTGGTCGCCGTCGTCGTCACAGGTGGAGCCATCATCGTGCAGCTGATGCGGGGCGAGTTGGTCGACGCGGCCGACGATGCGGGCGAATCGCGGGCGCGTGAGCTTGTGATGCTGGCGCGGCAGGGGGACCTGCCGCCCACGCTGCTGGCCGTCGGCGACGAAGAGGCGGCGGTCCAGGTGGTGGCGGGCGGCCAGGTGGTGTCTGCCAGTGCGAACCTCGCCGGCGCTGCGGCGGTCGACCTGCCCCGCCAGCCAGCGGGGACCAGCCGCGTGCTCGAGGCCTCCAACCTGCCACTGGCGGAAGCCGGCCCTTACCGGGTCACCGCCCGCGGCGTCTCCCTGACCAGCGGTAGCGCCACCATCTACGTGGCCATCGCGGTGGACGACGTGGAAGAGACGGTCGCCGCCGCTGTCCGGGTGGCGGTCTTCGGACTTGCCCTGCTGGTGCTGGCGGTCTGCGCTGTGATGTGGATCGTCATCGGGCGCACCCTCGCGCGGGTGGAGGCGATCAGGGACCGGGCGGAGGCGATCAGTGGCCGGAACCTCGACCGGCGGGTTCCGGAACCGGCGTACGACGACGAGATCGGACGGCTGGCGCGCACGTTCAACGCGATGCTCGCCCGGCTGCAGGGCAGCGCCGACCGGCAGCAACGGTTCGTGGCCGACGCAGCACACGAGCTTCGCAGTCCGATCGCCAGCCTGCGGGCACAGATCGAGACCGCCAGTGACGGTGACGGCGCCCACGGACGAATCGAGATGCTCCGCCCCGACCTGCTGGCGGACACCCTGCGCATGCAGGTTCTCGTTGACCAGATGCTCCTGTTGGCACGCTCCGACGACCAAGCCTTGCTGCGCACCCGGCGCATCGTCGACTTCGACGACTCGGTCGACATCGTCGTGTCGTCGGCGCTGGCCCATGCCCGCGTCCCGCTGGACCTGACAGCGGTCCAGCCCGTTCAGGTGAGCGGCGACGCCGACCTGCTGGAACAGGTCGTCCGCAACCTGCTCGACAACGCGCTGCGACACGCGGAGTCCGCGGTCCACGTCGGGTTGTCTCGCCACGGAACAGATGCCGTGCTGACCGTCGACGACGACGGGCCCGGCATCGCCAAGCAGGACAGGGCGGACGTCTTCCGCCGCTTCACCCGGCTGGACGTTGCCCGAGACCGGGACGGGGGTGGCGTCGGGCTGGGCCTGGCCATCGTGTCCGGCATCGTCTCGGCACACGAGGGCACGATCGAGGTGACCTGCTCACCGGTGGGTGGGGCGAGGTTCACCGTCCGGCTCCCGCTCGCCGACCCGGCGGTATATGCGTAGTCGCAGCCCAAGAGACCGATGCCAGGCAGTGCGGCTGATCCGTGCGTCGGCCGTGGACCGCAAAAGGTCTACCCCGGGTTGGGCCGCATGTTACGGTCGCTGACCGCCCACGACGCCGAGCGGACCGCGCATGGGGCAAGCCGACGGAGAGTCAATGAAGTACAGGGTTTCTGTCGTGCTCGCGACGATGGCTGCCGTGGTGGCACTCCCGGCGACTGCCTCTGCCGAGACGGTCGCGGAGTGGCGGATGGACGAGCCCGCCCGTGCCGGCACCATGACGGATTCCGCCCCGGCTGGTGGCTCGAACGACGGAACGCTCAGCAGCGTGACGACCGGTGTAGCGGGGCTCGTCTCGGGAACCGCGTATCAGTTCGACGGCACCACCTCCCACGTCACCGTCGCAGACAGCCCGGCACTGGACCCGGCGTCCGCGGACATCACCGTCACGGCCACCGTGCAGGTCGCGGACGGGGAGATGCGCGACGACAGCTATGACATCGTGCGCAAGGGTGTGACCACCACCCCCGGCGGCAACTGGAAGATGGAGATCAAGCGGAATGCCGTCGACCCAACAGTCGGCAAGCTGCTCTGCGTCTTCAAGGGGGTCGTGGGAAGCGGCCGCGCGGCGGTGCAACGGGTTGCCAACGTCGACATCGTCGACAATACGGCGCACACGCTGCAGTGCATGAAGACGAGCACCACGGTGAAGGCCGTTGTGGTGACGAACGGGCAGGCACGCACCTTCACGACCACCAAGGCGGCCGGCTCCATCGCCAACGACCAGCCGGTGATCCTCGGGTCGAAGGTCGCCGGAGATGACGTACTCGAAGGTGATGTCGACCAGGTGACAGTCGACATCGGGTAGGCCCGCGCGCTCGCCCGACCAGCAAGTGGAATAAGAGAGGTCTCATCCCACCCTCATGTGGATGCCACCTGCTCGACTGACGCTCTCGGTAACCAAACCGAGGGAGACACTCATGACTCGCACGCTCACCTGCGTCATCGTCGCAGCCGGGGCGCTGGCAACGTCCATGCTCGTCGCATCACCCGCGCACGCCGACGAGCGCACCTGCCGCGGCACCATTGGCGCCACCACAGTGGACAACCTGCGCGTTCCGCAGGGGGCGGTCTGCAAGCTGAACGGCACCACCGTCAAGGGGACCATCACCGTGCAATCCCGTGCAACCCTGCGTGCCGAGAGAACCCGGGTGGTCGGCAACGTACAGTCCGAGAACGCCAGAAGGGTGGTCGTGCGCGGCTCGTCGATTGGAGGCAGCATCCAGCACGTGCAGGGTGGGTCTGCAGAGATTCGAAACAACCGGGTCGAGGGGGACGTGCAGATGTTCCGCAACGACGCGAGGATCGTGATCACCGCCAACCGGATCGACGGCAACCTGCAGTGCAAGTCAAACTCCCCGGCCCCCACGGGCGGAGCCAACCAGGTCGGTGGCAACAAGGAAGATCAATGCCGCAGGCTCTGACAGCCGCCTGCGTACGGCGGCGACGCCGAGGTCAGGGGTAGTGCCAAGGCTAATCGTGGTAGCCGTGACACCACTCCTCGTCTGACCTACAAGACGGTGTATCGGTGGACCTCGCGCACGAGCGAGCCCCGCTGACCTCGGTTGCGCGGCATGTGTGGTGGGCGCTGGTGGTCTGCCGCTGGCGAGGGGGGCCTCGCTTGGAGGGGCCAGCGGCGCGCTCAATTGGTTCGGGCTGGACGCCGAAACTTCTCTGACTACAAATAGTGACTACTTGATCACTGTCTGTATACACTCCCCGGCCAGCCCACATGCAGGGCACTGCCCGTCAGGCAGCCATCGTCCATCGAGGAGACGACTATGAAT
>JALYQN010000096.1 GCA_030855835.1 Actinomycetota bacterium
CACCACAAGTTCTCCGACCGCGACGGCGACCCGCACTCGCCGTGGCGGTACGGCGAGACCATCCCGGCGCTGGCCAAAGGCTTTGCCTACGCACACGTCGGCTGGCTGTTCGACGTGGAGCAGACGCCGCAGCGGCGCTACGCGCCGGACCTGATGAAGGATCCCGACATCCTCAAGGTCTCGCGCGCGTTCCCGCTGTGGGTCGCGGTGTCCATGCTGACACCGGCACTGATCGGTGGGCTGTGGTCGATGTCGTGGCAGGGAGCGCTGACCGCCTTCTTCTGGGCCACCCTGGTGCGCGTCTCGCTGCTGCACCACGTCACCTGGTCCATCAACTCCATCTGCCACACCGTCGGAGAGCAGCCGTTCAAGAGTCGCGACCGGTCCGGCAACGTGTGGTGGCTGGCGCTGCCCAGCTTCGGCGAGTCCTGGCACAACCTGCACCACGCCGACCCGACCTGCGCCCGGCACGGGGTCCTGCCCGGCCAGATCGACACCTCGGCGCGGGTGATCTGGGCGATCGAGAAGCTCGGGTGGGCCAGCGACGTGCGCTGGCCGGTGCCCGAGCGGATCGCCGCCAAGCGCGCTGCCGCTTGAGGGGCTCGCCCTGGTGAACGCACGGGCAGCAGAACCGACGCGGCGCCGCACCCGGCACCGGATGAGCGCCGCCGAGCGGCGCGAGCAGCTGATAGAGATCTCGCGCAGGCTGTTCGCCGCCCGCGGCGTCGAAGGCACCTCGGTCGAGGAGATCGCTGCCACCGCCGAGGTGTCCAAACCCGTCGTCTATGAGCACTTCGGCGGGAAGGAAGGGCTGTACGCCGTCGTGGTGGACCGCGAAGTGCAGCAGCTGCTGGCGATGATGCGCACGGCACTCACCGCAGGGCGGCCGCGCGCCTTGCTCGAGCAGGCAGCCTCGGCCCTGCTGGACTACATCGAGCTGCATCCCGACGGCTTCCGGATCCTGGTGCGAGACTCGCCGATCGGCTCCGCGTCCGGCTCGTTCGTCTCGATCATCGGCGACGTCGCCAGCCGGGTGGAGCACATCTTGGCCGGCGAGTTCGAGTCTCGCGGCTTCGACACCACGTACGCGCCGATGTACGCCCAAATGCTGGTCGGCATGGTCGGCACCACCGGGCAGTGGTGGCTCGACGCGCGCGAGCCGGCCAAGCACGTAGTCGCCGCGCACCTGTGCAACCTGGCGTGGAACGGGCTGTCCGGGCTCGAGACCTCTCCGCACCTGTCCCTGGACCGCCCCTCCCGCTGAGAGTCACTGGTGGACGGAGTCCCGGCGCGCCACCACGAACACCCGGCGGAACGGGTGCACGGTGCCGTGCGGCTCGGCGGGGTAGGCCGCCCGCAGCCCGGCGGCGTACTCGGCCTCGAACCGGGCGCGCAGCTCGTCCGGCAGCGCCTGCAGGACCGGTCGGGCACCGGTGCCGCTGATCCAGCTCAGCACCGGGTCGGGACCGTGCAGCACGTGCGGGTACGTCGTCTCCCAGGCGTCCACGGACCAGCCGGGACGGCTCAGCGCGGTCAAGTACTTATGGGCATCGTGCGCGGCCGGCTGCTCGACGCCCGCGGTGTGGGGGGCATACGGCTCTGCGCCGGCAAGCTCGCGCAACAGCACGTGGCTCGGCGCGTCGAAGTTGGCCGGCACCGTGAACGCGAAGACGCCGGGGTCGGCGACTGAGTCGGCGAGGGTGGAGACGAGCTCCAGGTGTCCTGGCACCCACTGCAGAGTGGCGGCCGAGACCAGCAGGTCCGGCGCCCGGCGGGGTCGCCAGTCCCGCAGGTCGGCCTCGACGTAGGACACCGACGGGTCAGTCGCCTCCGCGCGGGCTCGGGTGATCATGTCCGGTGACGAGTCGACCCCGACCACCGCTGCCCGCGGCCACCGGGCACGCAGGATCGCGGTGAGGTGGCCGGGTCCGCACCCGAGATCCACGATCGTGGTGGGATCGCTGTCCACCCGTGCCAGCAGGTCGGCGAACGGGCGGGTCCGCTCGTCGGCGAAACGCAGGTAGGTGGCCGGATCCCAGCGCGCAGCCACGGCGGCTCCCTCCGGCTCGTCAGCCTGTTCAAGGTCATCGTTGCAGGTCACGGCCGCGGCGCTATCTCATCGGCTGCACGCTCGGGTGTACCGACCAGGTGGGCACCCGGGACGGGTCCGTGCGCGGTCCGGACC